>JADLHS010000448.1 GCA_020848635.1 Limisphaerales bacterium | reverse complement strand
TGGGGCTGTCTTTCCAGAATTGGAGTCTTGATAATGAGGACAAATTCCCGATGCAGGTTTCCGCAACCAACGGTGGCGCAATGGAGCAAGCTCAACTTGGATCGGCTTATGCCATCTTCCTGGTTTTGTCGAACGATCTAAACACGCCGAAGATTTTGATCTGCCCGAATGAATCCAATCCGGAGCGCAAGGCGGCACATACTTTCGGCCCGACGGTTCCAGCGGGAAGTCCTCCGGGTTTGGTTCCGTTTACTCCCACCAACAACATCAGCTATTTCGTGGGCTTAGACGCATATGAAACCGTGCCCAACGCGATCATTTCTGGTGACGACAATTTTACAATCGGAAAGATGCGCCTCAACGCGGGCTTGTTGCTGTTGGATACGAACAGCCCGGTGACGTGGACCAAGGAACGTCACGTAAATATGGGCAACTTGGCATTGGCTGACGGTTCGGTACAAGCCTTCAGCACGCCGGCTTTTCGCACCGCTCTGATCAAGACAGGAATCGCCACCAACCGGCTGGCAATGCCCTAAGCGCAAGATTTCCGTGAGTCTTGAACATGAATGGCAACGGGGAAAATTGAGCCTTGAGGTCTCTCTGGAGTTAAAGCGCAAGACCTGGACTTTCGCTCCGATTCACGCCGCCGCCTGATCCTGCTTGCGCCGCACGATGGGCTTGATCTCCCCCAACACCACTGGCCGCGTGATCTTGATATCCAGGATGTCACCGCTTTCGGGCACGTCATACATCACGTCGAGCATCAACCGCTCGATCAGTCCGCGCAACGCCCGGGCGCCCGTGCCCTTCTTGTGGGCCTGAATTGCCAGTTCGCGCAATGCATCCGGCGTGAAGTGCAGATCCACGCCCTCCATCGCCAGCAACTTCGCGTATTGCTTGATCAACGCATTCTTCGGCTCCGTGAGAATGGAAACCAACTGGTCCTCATTCAACTCCGTCAGCGTCGTCACGATCGGCAACCGACCGACGAATTCGGGAATGAAACCAAAGTTGAGCAAATCCTCCGGCTCAACGTGCGCCAGCATTTCGTCGCGCAGCAGTTCCTTCGCGACCGCGGCTTTGCCAATCGCGCCGAAGCCCATCGTGTGGCGACCCAACCGCCGTTGGATGACTTTTTCCAGGCCCACGAACGCCCCGCCGCAAATGAACAGAATGTTCGTCGTGTCCACCTTGATGTATTCCTGCTGCGGATGCTTGCGGCCGCCCTGCGGCGGCACATTGCAAACCGTCCCTTCCAGAATCTTGAGCAGCGCCTGTTGCACCCCTTCGCCGCTTACGTCGCGCGTGATGGACGGGCCTTCGGATTTGCGCGTGATCTTGTCAATCTCGTCAATGTAAATGATGCCACGTTGGGCGCGCTTCACGTCATAATCGGCGCTTTGCAGGAGGCGCAAAATAATGTTCTCGACGTCCTCACCCACGTAACCGGCTTCCGTGAGCGTCGTGGCGTCCGCGATGGCAAACGGCACATCCAACACGCGGGCCAAGGTTCTGGCCAGGAGCGTCTTACCCGAACCAGTCGGCCCGACCATCAGAATGTTACTCTTCTCAATCTCTACTTCCGCATGCGGCGTGGTTGGAGCTTGCTTGGGCGCTTCCTCGCCCTCTCCCAAGGTGGGCTCTGGTTGGATGCGCTTGTAATGATTATGCACCGCAACGGCCAAGGTCTTTTTTGCGTGGCTCTGACCGATGCAATGCAGATCAAGCTGGCGCTTGATGTCGGCGGGTTTTGGCACGGCGAACCTGGGCTGCCGTTTCTGATCCAAAAGCTGCGTCTCGCGGTCGAGCACGTTCTTGCAGAGGACGATGCAGTTGTCGCAGATATACACGCCGGGCCCGGCGATCAGCTTCTTCACTTCCGCGTGCGATTTGCCGCAGAAACTGCACATGGTGAGATTGGTGGGACGCGCCATATTCAAATTCAGAGTCGCCAGTAACCAATGAGGAATGGCTGAAAGCGAGTCGGATTCATGTTCGGAACCTTATACGATCACTGGCGGCTTCTCGGCCAGGCCCGGAATTTCCTTCCGCGACTGCACGACTTGGTCTACCAGGCCGTAGTTCTTGGCTTCCTCCGCCGACATAAAATTGTCACGGTCGCAATCCTTCTCCACCTGTTCAATGGGCCGGCCCGTGTGTTTGGCGAGAATGCCGTTCAACACATTCTTCAGCTTGAGCATGTGTTTGACCCGAATTTCCACATCGCTGGCCGGGCCTTCCGCGCCGCCCAGCACTTGATGGATCATGATGTTCGCATTCGGCAGCGCATAGCGTTTGCCTTTCGCGCCCGCCGCGAGCAATACCGCGCCCATGCTCGCCGCCTGGCCGATGCAGTAGGTGTTCACATCACAGGTCATGTATTGGATCGTGTCGTAGATTGCCAACCCCGCCGTGACGCTGCCGCCGGGCGAGTTGATGTAGAGATGGATGTCCTTCTTTGGATCCGACATCTGAAGAAACAACAACTGGGCGATGATGATGTTGGCCACGTTGTCATCCACCGGCGTGCCGAGGAAGAGGATGCGGTCCACCAGCAGCCGGGAATAAATATCCCAGCTCCGTTCGCCCCGCCCGGTTTGTTCCACCACGATCGGAACGAGAAAGTTTTGTGCGTTAGATTCTTTGCTCATCTGGCGCGCAACGTAGCGGAGGCATCCCACAGCGTCAAGCCACGCGGGGTTTTCACTTAATCTTAATCTTCCTCTTTATCGTAAACTCCCCATCCCGATCAAACCGTCGAGACCTACCAAACAGATTAAGAGTAAGATGAAGATTACGATTAAGACCGAAACGAACCTGCCTGCCAATTTCATTGGCTATCGGCTGCGGGCAATTTATTCTGCGCCCTGTGAGCATTTTGGACGAACTCAACTGGCGCGGCCTCGTCGCCGACTGCACGGACACGGCGGAATTGACCAGACGCCTCGCCGTGCCCATAACTCTTTACGCTGGCTTCGACCCCACCGCCGACAGTCTGCACGTCGGCAATCTCGTGCCGCTGCTGGCACTCCGCCGTTTTCAACTGCTCGGCCATCATCCCATCGCCCTGGCGGGCGGCGCAACCGGGTCGATTGGCGATCCGAGCGGCAAGACCGCCGAGCGCCAGCTCCTCACCAAAGAAATTCTCGACCACAACATCGCCAGCGTGAAGGTCCAACTGGCCAAGCTGCTCGATTTCGACACGAAGCAAAATCCCGCGCGCCTGCTCGACAACGCCACTTGGACCGCCCCAGTCGGCTATCTCGATTTCCTGCGCGACATCGGGAAGCATTTTTCCGTCAACCAGATGATCGCCAAGGAAAGTGTGCGGGCCCGCATGGAAGACCGCGAGGTCGGCATCAGCTACACCGAATTCAGCTACATGCTGCTTCAGGCCTTTGACTTTTACGTCTTCTGCCGCGATTACAACTGCGAACTGCAAATCGGCGGCAGCGATCAGTGGGGCAACATCACCGCCGGCATTGAGCTCACCCGCAAGAAGCTTGGCAAAACTGTTTACGGCCTCACGCTCCCGCTGATCACCAACGCCGACGGGTCGAAGTTTGGCAAATCAGTGTCCGGCGCGATCTGGCTCGACCCGAAGCGCACGAGCGTCTATCGCTTCTACCAATTCTGGATCAACACCGACGACCGCGACGTCATCCGTTACCTGAAATACTTCACGTTTCTCTCACGGGAAGAGATTGAGTCGTTGGAGAAACAGCACGCCGAAAATCCCGGACAACGCGTCGCGCACGAAAAACTCGCGCAAGAAGTTACAAATTTGATTCACGGCGATCTTCCGACCGCTAACGTAATGATTGCAAGCGGTGTTCTCTTCGGAAAAACAATCGAATCAACGGAAAATGGGTCAGATTATTTCGAGCTAATCCTCAATGAAGTTCCGGTGAAGGAAATAGAGAAAACACGGCTCGGTGGTACGGGAATTCCCTTAGTGGAATTGTTGGTTTACTCAGGCTTGTGCCCGTCCAAGGGCCAGGCCCGCAAAGACCTCGAAGGCGGTGGCGTGAACCTCAACAACGTTCGCGAAGCCAATGCCGCCCGCGTCGTGACGACGAGCGATTTACTCTTCGGCAAACACCTTCTGCTGCGCAAAGGCAAAAAGAATTATGTCGTCGTGACGGCGAAGTGACGCCGAAGAAAAACCGGCATAGGACAAGGAATTCAACGCCAAGGCGCAGGGAAAACGAGAGACCTTTTTTAGGTCTCCGCGAATTGGCGGCTTAAAACTTACACCTCAACACCAAGCAAGTTAATCACACGATAGTCACCACCTTCATGGAGAGGCACTGCGTAGTAAATAAAAATGCCAGCGAACGGTGGTTTTGTCGGAACTTTTAGACGTCGGGCACAAGCTACAGCTGCGTCATGGTCACTGATAAGAGCACGTCGTTCAATACAGAGCCAAGTGGTTTGTGCGCCAGTGTATGGCCGTACACATTTGCCATTAATCTCCTGTTGAATTCTGCGGCAAACTCTCTCGTCGAAATCATCGTAACTTAGAAGCGTTTCAAGGTCTTTGGTTGGTTTAATGACGCCACGCGCAATGTCCCATTCATATTTTGCCTGTAAGTCGTCACGATAAGCGGTTGCAACCTCGATGCCTAAAATCTTTTGCTTCCACTCGTAAAGAACGTCCGGCTCGCCTGCGTCATTTCCGTGGCGCTTGTATTTTGCTTGTAACCCGAGCA
>JADLHS010000447.1 GCA_020848635.1 Limisphaerales bacterium | reverse complement strand
TGGGGGGCAACTGCTCAAGATCGAGGTGCTGGACCATATCGTCATGGGCCAAACAGGCGAGGGGCAAAAGGGCTACACCAGCTTGAGGGAGTTGGGCTACTTCTTCGCTTGAGAACACGGGATTTCTTGGGAGCCTTTGCTGGGAGTTGAAGTTTGGGGACAGAAAGGGGACAGACAAGATTGTGAGGAACGAAGAGCAATTCGCTGAACCTTCACGAAACCGCTGATTTTCTTGGCGAATATGAATGGTGCACCCAGCAGGAGTTGAACCTACAACCTGCTGATCCGTAGTCAGCCGCTCTATCCAATTGAGCTATGGGTGCGCCCAAGGAATCTTGAGCCTAGAAAACACCTGCCGCCCGCGCAAGCTATTTTGCCGCGCCAGACGCTCAACCAGCAATCCCGGTCGGCAAGATGCGATTGAATCAATCCTTCACTGCCCCTATGCTGCGCGCAATGAAACGATTTACCCTCCTGCCCTTGCTTTTGGCCTCGATTCTATCCCTCCCCGCGCAGTCCTCAAATTCATTCGCCCTCTGGCCGGACAGCGCTCCCGGCGCCCTGGGCAACGCAGAAAAGGACATCCCCTCGCTCACGGTCTTTTTGCCTGCGCCAGAGAAAAGCACGGGCGCGGCCATTGTCATTTGCCCGGGCGGCGGTTACGGCGGGCTGGCGCAACACGAGGGCCGGAGTTACGCGCTTTGGTTCAACGAACAAGGCATTGCCGGTTTCGTCCTGAAATATCGGCTCGCCCCCAACGGCTATCATCATCCCGCGATGTTGCAAGACGCCGCCCGGGCCGTCCGCACGGTACGCGCCCGCGCTGAGGAATGGAAAATCGACCCCAAACGAATCGGTATCATCGGCTCCTCTGCGGGCGGGCATCTCGCCTCGACCTTGGTCACCCATTTTGATGCGGGCCAAACAAACGCCGCCGACGCGATTGAGCGGGTCAGTTCGCGACCGGATCTTGGCATCCTGTGTTATCCCGTGATCTCAATGGGCAAGGTGACGCATGGCGGGTCCAAGAAGAACCTGCTAGGCGAAAACCCGTCACCCGAACTGGTCAAGGAACTTTCCAACGAACTGCAGGTCACCAGGGACACGCCACCATGTTTCCTTTTTCACACGGCGGAAGACACAGTTGTGTCGGTGGAAAATGCGCTGCTGTTCGCCGACGCCCTGCGCCAAGCGGGCGTGCCGTTTGCTTTGCACATTTACGAACGCGGTCGGCATGGGATCGGCCTCGGTTCGCAGCCTTACGGCAGCGGCGAGCAGCATCCCTGGACACACGATTGCGAGTTCTGGCTCAAACAGCACGAGTTTGCCAGATAGCAGCTCGCGGCCGTCGCCGTTTCAATGCGGCGATTCCTTTGCCCGCTCCGCTCCGGGCCATGAAGTGAAAACCTCGGTTGCGGTTGGATTGTCTTCCAAGCGATGGGGCACTCAGAACGCACGCTTGCCTTTGGGACGCGCGTCAGGAAGCATTCACCGGGTATGGGACACATCAAACTACATATTCCGGGGCCGGTTGAGGTTAGCGCGAAAACCTATCAGGCGTTTTGCGCGCCGATGATCGGCCATCGCGGCCAAGGCTATAAAGATCTCGTCGCAAAAATCCAACCCCAGCTCCAGGAATTGCTCGCCACCAAACAGCTCGTCTATCTCTCCACCTCCAGCGCCTGGGGCGTGATGGAAGGGGCGATCCGCAATCTCGTGCAGAA
The DNA here is from genome assembly GCA_020848635.1 of Limisphaerales bacterium. GTDB lineage: Bacteria > Verrucomicrobiota > Verrucomicrobiia > Limisphaerales > JADLHS01 > JADLHS01. The sequence continues at coordinate 1,939 of JADLHS010000447.1, read as the reverse complement.
GAAGGTCTTGAACTGCATGTGCGGCGCATTCTCCGACAAGTGGCTCGATGTGGCGAAGCGCTGCGGCAAACCGGCCGAAGGATTGCAGGTGGATTGGGGCTCGCCGATTCGCCCCGAGCAGATTGACGCCAAGCTCGCCACCGGCCAGTTCGATGCGCTGACGCTCATCCACAACGAAACCTCGACCGGCACGATGAGTCCCCTCGCCGAAATCGCCGCACTCAAGCAGAAATATCCCGACGTGCTGTTTATCGTGGACTCGGTCAGCTCAATGACCGCTCTCCCGATTAAGTTTGATGCATTGGGCATTGACGTTCTGCTCGCTGGCACCCAGAAGGCGTTCGCGATGCCGCCGGGCTTTGCTGTCTTCGTCTGTTCCCCCGCCGCGCTCGCAAAAGCCGCGACGATGAAGGATCGGGGCTATTACTTCGACTTCCTCGAGTTCCAAAAGAACGCCGAGCAAAACATGACGCCCAGCACGCCGAGTATTTCGCACACGTATGCGCTGAGTTCCAAGCTCGATGAGTTTTTCGCGGAGGGACTGGAGAATCGCTACGCCCGACATCGCAAAACCAACCAGATGACGCGCGACTGGGCGGCGAAGCATGGCTTCACGCTGTTCCCGGAAAAAGGTTTCGAGTCCGTCACGCTCACCTGTGTCAACAATGGCGCGAAGTCCGGTGGGCGCACCGTGGACGTGGCCAAGCTCCAGAAGCTGGTGAAGGAACAGGGCTTCCTGATTGACGGCGGCTACGGAAAGATCAAAGGCACCACTTTCCGCCTCTCGAATATGGGCGACGAAACCGAGGCCACGATGAATCAGCTCTACGCGGCACTCGACAAGGCGATGGCGCAGCTGTGAGAGGGCCAGCCGGAGGGGAAGGTTACCAGTTGGTGCAACTCACCAACGGCACCCACAGCCTCCACTCGCTCGCGTACGGAGAAACCTATCACCCTGTCATCGGCCCCGTCGCCGAGGCGGAGGCCCTGTACGTCCAGCAACTCCGACTCCGTGAGCGCCTCCAACAACATTCCGGGGAATTTGTGATCTGGGATGTTGGCTTGGGCGCGGCGGCGAACCCGCTCACGGTCCTGCGCGCCACCCGGGACCTGGCGTGCCCGATTCGACTCGTCAGCTTTGACTGCACGCTCGAACCGCTGGCGTTCGCCGTACAACATACAACCGCGCTCGGATACTTCGACGGTTACGAAACGCAAACCCGGGCTCTTCTCGATCAGCACGCCATCCAGTTCACCGACGGGGCGCATGAAGTAAACTGGCAGCTTCATCTTGGGGATTTTCCGTCGTGGCTGGCTGCAGCCGCGGAACGACGATCGGTGGCGGCAGGCAACCTGCCTGCCGTGGCGCCGGGCGTCTCGCCCGGCGGACAAGCGCCGGATAGCTCCACGCCTTTAGAATCATTGCGCGCGATTCCGGGTGGCAAGATGCCGCCCTCTACGGCAGGCGGGAGGCCTGCCGCTACACCCCCACCCCACGCGATTTTGTTCGATGCCTTTTCGCCTGCCAAAAATCCCGCAATGTGGACGCTACCGCTTTTCACTAATTTGTTCCAACAACTTGACCCGCAGCGGCCCTGCGCGTTGCCAACCTATTCCCGCAGCACGATCATGAGGGTGACGTTGCTGCTGGCGGGATTTTTTGTCGGGGTGGGCCACGCCACCGGTGAGAAGGAGCAGACCACGATTGCCGCCAACACGCTGGAGTTGCTCACCGAACCACTAGACCGCCGTTGGTTGGATCGCGCCCGCCGTTCGCACAGCGCCGAGCCAATGGTGGAAAGCGTTTACCGCATCGCACCCTTAACCGCGGAGTCTTGGGAAAAACTTCAGGCGCATCCTCAATTCAGTTCGTAGGACAGTCCACCTGGGCAATGCTCGTTAACAATGCTTCCCTGAGAACCTTGAGGGCGGGTGGATG
>JADLHS010000446.1 GCA_020848635.1 Limisphaerales bacterium | reverse complement strand
CAGCCGAGCGGCAGGAACAACAGTTTTCGTTGCATCGGTGACACCCCCACAGGGAAACTCAACCAATCCAATTCAACAAGATTTGTTTGGCGGATCCCGGGCTTGGGCTCGGCCCGCCGGATTTTTTCGGGAGCAACTTTGCCAATGCGCGTCGTGTCGCTGGCCGCGGGGGCAGTCGTCAACGCCGTTGCCCACCTGTCGCTCGTGTTTGGACTGGGCCTGCTGGCGGCGCTTTCGATGTTCGCCTTGCATCCCTTTCTCCATCGGCTGGGACCACCGCCGGAAGTGGCCGCCGCCGGGATGATGCGGGGTGTTTGGCTTGGTGCTCAACCGCGCGCTCCCGTCGCAGCCGGCGACCGGTGGCAGGCGCGCCGCGGGAAGACGCTTGCATTTGGCCGCCGGCTGGCGCATCCCATCCTCATGCGTTTCAGCGTTATCAGCCTCCTCCCCTTCGGCTGGGGTGCTTTGGCCGTTTGGGCGGCCGGGAATCCGCCGGCATTTCCTCCCGACCCGGATCAAGCGCTGGAGCGAACTTGCTTTCAAACGGCCTCGCCCTGGAGTGCGGCCGGCAATCTGCGTTCCGATGTCGCGATCGTTTACGGCATTGATCCCGGCCTGCCCCAACGCATCCAGACCTGGCGGGATCGCGGTTATCGCATCCACCTGATGACCGGCGTATCGTGGGGCGAATATCAGGATTACCTCTACGGCCGTTTCGACGGCATCAATCACGAGGACGAAGCCCAAACCGAGCGGAACGGCAAGAAGATCAGCCACGGGGGCGACGTCTATTACATGTGTCCGGGCACGAACTTTGGGAAATTCCTTTGCGTGGGCGTGCAGCGCGCACTCGATGCGGGCGTGGAGGCGGTGCATCTCGAGGAACCCGAGTTCTGGGTGCGCGGCGGATATTCGGAAGGTTTCAAACGCGAGTGGCGCGCCGGCTATGGCGAGGACTGGCAGCCGCCGCACAGTTCGGTGGATGCCCAGTGGCGCGCGTCGAAGCTCAAGTATTTCCTGTATCGCCGCGCCTTGCAGCAGGTGTTCGATTACATCCAGGCGTACAACCAACGCACGGGCCGCCAGGTGCGTTGCTACGTGCCCACGCACAGCTTGTTGAGTTACGCCCATTGGCGCATCGTCAGCCCGGAATCCAGCCTCGCCCGGCTCAACGGTTGCGACGGTTACATCGCGCAGGTTTGGACCGGCACGGCGCGCACGCCGAATCGGTTTCGCGGAGAACTTCGCGAACGCACCTTTGAAACCGCGTTCCTGGAATACGGCGCCATGCAAAATCTTGTCCGCTCCACCGGACGGCGGGTGTGGTATTTGAACGATCCGGTGGAGGACAATCCGGATCACGATTGGGAGGACTATCGCGTCAACTGGGAATCCACGCTCGTCGCTTCACTGTTCCAACCGGAGGTTCGGCACTATGAAGTCGCGCCCTGGCCGGAGCGGGTTTTTGGCGGCACCTATCCGCGCAAAGGCCAACCCGCGGAGCGCGAACCCATCCCGCCCGCCTACGCCACCGAACTGCAGACCGTGATGAACGCGCTCAACGACCTGGACCAGTCGCGTGTGGAATGGGATTGCGGTACGACGGGCATGGGAGTGCTGGTCAGCGATTCGCTGATGTTTCAGCGCGGCGACCCGACCCCGAGCGATCCGCATTTGAGTCAGGTTTACGGGCTGGCACTGCCGGTGTTAAAACGCGGCATGCCGGTGACCCCCGTCCAGCTCGAAAATCTCACCGTCACAAACTACCTCAATGGCTTCCGTCTGCTGCTGCTCAGTTACCACGGCCAGAAGCCGCTCACGCCCGAGGTGCATGCCCCATTGGTGCAGTGGGTCAAACGCGGCGGCGCGCTGGTGGTGGTGGACGACGACACCGACCCGTACAATAAAGTTCGCGATTGGTGGAACAGCGACGGGTCCAACTATGCAACGCCCCGCGAGCACTTGTTGGAGCAGCTCGGGTTGGTCGGCAAGCGGACGCTGGCAGCAGGCGAGTTCGCGAAGGTGGGCAAAGGCGGGGTGCTGTGGCTGCGGGAAAATCCGGCGAACCTCGCCGCCAGCGCTGAGGGTGACACCCGATTGATTCAAGCTATAAAACAGGCCGCAGCGCGAGTGCGATTGAAATGGCGGGAGACCAATCACCTGCTGCTCCGGCGCGGTCCCTATCTCATCGCCGCCGGCCTCGATGAGTCCGCATCCGACGCGCCCAAGGAATTGCACGGCCGTTTCGTAAATCTGTTCGATCCCCAGTTGCGGTTCACTGACGCGGTGAAGCTCATCCCAGGCTCACGCGCCTTCCTGCTCGATCTAAAAGCCGCGCATGGCAATGAACCGCGCGTGCTGGCCTCGGCCTGCAAGGCGCTGCCGAAAAGCTCCAGTGGCAAACAGCTTGTCCTTACGGTTGAGGGCGTTGGCAACACGCCCGCGATTGTCCTGCTGCATGCGCCGAAGCCCCCGCGCGCCATCACGCTCACGGGTCAACCGCTCAAGGACTTCGCGTATTCGGCGGCGGAGAGACTTCTCTGGCTGCGTTTCCCGAACGAAACCAGTCCACGGGAACTGGAAGTGCAATTCTGAATGCCAAAGCTGGCAGGCAAAGCCCGCGGCGCTTGGAACGCTTCCCGCCTTAAGCCTGCTGAAACCGGTCAACCAAAGGAAATACATGAAACCGAACCTCACACGGCGGAGCTTCCTCGCCACCGCGGGCGCAACCGCTCTCGCCACCAGCCTGACCTACGGCGCGGAATCCCCCTCAAACGGCAAGCCGGTAAGGATCCTCGGCCTCGCTTGCAGCGCACGCAAGGGCATGACAACGGCGAAAGCCGTGCAAGCCGCACTCAACGCCGCCCAGGCCGTGGACCCGCGGATCGCCATCGAGTTGATTGACCTGGGCGGATTACGCATCGCCGGTTGGTCGCCCAGTCCGATCCCGGATGATTTCGACGCGCTGCTCCCGAAACTCAAGGACCCGCAGCTGGGCGGCTTGATCATCGGCTCGCCGGCGTACTTCCGTTCGCTCAGTTCGCTGTGCAAGGCGTTCATCGAGCGTTGCATGCCGCTGCGTGAGGGCGCGATGCTGCTGGCCGACAAGCCAGTGGGCGCCCTGGCAGTGGCGGGCGGGCGCAACGGGGGCCAGGAATTGGTGGTGCAGCAAATCCTCACGGCGATGTTGAGCTACGGGATGGTGCCGGTCGGCGGCAAATCGCCCGCCATGCTGGGCGGCGCGCTCTGGAGCACCAAGGATGAAGTCAGCCAGGATGAACTCGGATTGCAGTCGGCCAAGCTGCTCGGCACCCATGTGGCGGAAGTGGCGTTGAAACTGTTCAAGAATGCATGAAGACCCGCTCCTCCGCCCGGCGGCACGCCCGCCCCCTGAAACTGACCACGATGGCGATCAGTCTTGCATGCCTCACGATCAACTGCGCGGGGTTGGCTGGAAGCAAAGTGACCCCGGCCCGCAGCGAGGAGATTGCAAAGCTGCTTCCCCCGAAACCAGCGGGTTTCGGTTCGCCCATCGCGGACCGCGCCGTCTGGGAGAAACTCGCGGCAATTCCCGAAGCGAAGAAGGCGATTGCTGACGCCGAGCAGGTGGCAGCCAAAACCATTCCCGAGCAACCGGACGCGCTGTTTCTCGACTTCTCCAAAACTGGCAACCGTGACCGCTGGCAAACCGTGGCCTTCGAGCGCCGGCGACGTATCGAAAAGCTGACCTTGGGCGAGGGTTTCGAGAATCAGGGGCGTTTTATCAAACCGCTCGAACTCGTCATCGCTGAACTTTGCCGGGAGAAGACGTGGGTGTATCCCGCCCACGACAAAACCCTCGCCAATTTCAATGGCAAGGCCCGCGAGATGGACCTGGGCGCGGTGTTCGTGGCGATGGAACTCGCCGAGGCCGATTACCTGCTGGGAGACAAACTCTCCGCCCGAACGCGACAACTCCTCCGCGACAACGTACGCCAGCGCGTGTTGTATCCGTTCCGCGAAATGGCCGAAGGGAAGGCGAAGGAGATGGGCTGGATGCGTTCCGTGAACAATTGGAATGCCGTCTGTCTCGGCAGCATCACCATCGCCGCGTTGGCACTGGAGGAGGCGCCGACGGATCGCGCCGCGTATGTGGCGGCGGCGGAACATTACATTCGGTCGTTCCTGAACGGTTTCACGCCGGACGGTTATTGCAGCGAAGGCGTGGGCTACTGGAATTACGGCTTCGGCCATTACATCATGCTGGCCGAAGCGGTGCGCCGGGCGACGAACAACAAGCTCGACCTCATGGCCGACCCGGCGGCGATGCAACCCGCGCTCTTCTGCGTCCGCAGCGAAATCATCAACGGCCTTTTCCCGACGATCGCGGATTGCAGTCCCGGCAGCCGTCCGGATCCGCGAATGACGGCCTATGTTTGTCGCCGGTTTGACCTTGGTCTGGCGGCGTGCGAGGGCAAAGCGTTGCGGGGGCCGGGCGGGGGTCTGGCCGCCACCATGATGACGGCCTCGTTTGCGGAACCGTTGCCGATCGTGCGGTCGCCCGAAAACAATCGCGCATCGCCGTTGCGAACCTGGTTTCCCGATGGCGGCGTGCTGATCTGCCGGCCGGCCGATGGCGCGCCAGCGGAATTCGCCGCCGTGCTTAAGGGCGGCCACAACGCCGAGCTGCACAATCACAACGACGTCGGCAGCTTCAGCGTGGTGCTCGGCGACCGGATGCTGATCTGTGATCCAGGCGGGGAGGTTTACACGGCGCGCACGTTCAGCGGGCAGCGCTACGAAAGCAAAGTGCTGAACTCGTTCGGTCACCCCGTGCCGGTCGTGGATGGGCAATTGCAGCAGACGGGCGCCGCCGCGCGCGGCGTGGTGCTGCAGAAGCAATTCAGCGAATCGGAGGACTCCTTGAAGCTCGACCTCCGTTCGGCCTATCCGGCAAAAGCGCTGCGCAAACTCGAACGCACTTTCGTCTTCCGGCGCGGCGCGGCCCCGGCGCTGTCGGTCACCGATGACGTCGCGTTTGAAGCGAAGGGTCATTTTGAGACGGCGTTAGTGACGTGGGGGCAGTGGAAGCGCGCCGGAGCCGATGCCATTGTGATCACGGATGGTGGCAAGGCCGTGCGCGTGGAAATCGCCACCGGCGGCGTTCCGTTCGAAGTCAGGGCCGAAACCCTCGACGAAGATGTTCGCACGCCGAAAAAGCCAGTTCGCTTGGGGATCGCGCTCAAGGAACCGGTCGCGGCGGGGCAGGTGACGCTGCGCATCCGTCCCTTGCCGTAGCCAGTCACGCGCAGGGCACGGTTCCCAAGGGAAGACAAAGTTAGCGCGGGGGCAATCGTGCCGGGCTGGGAGGCGCGATGGCTGGCAACCGGGTTTCGTGCTGGCCGGCTGTTTGGTATCGTTGTTGCGCGCGTGACTTAGCGCGCCGGCCCTTGTCTAATCGGTTGTGGAGCTTCTTGTGAGAGATACTGGTGTCGAAAAGCGATCGCAACTCGGGCTCGAACCGGCCGAGTTCGCCGAGCTCTATCAAACCCACAGCCGCCCGGTTTATTACCTGGCGTTGCGCTACCTGGGCGACCCGCAGAAGGCCGAGGATGTCACCCACGACGTGTTTCTCAAGGTGTACCGCAAACTCAATGAATTTCGCGGCGAGTCATCGTGGCGGACGTGGCTCTACCGCATCACCCTCAACCATTGCCACAACGTCCGGCAAAGCTGGCATAGTCGCAACCTGATCACCAACGCCGATGAAGCCGTCTGGGAAAATGCCGCCGCGCGGGCCGATTCGCCCTTGCGGGCGCTGGAGACCAAGGAACTCGGCCAGCGAATCCAGAAAGCGCTCGACGGATTGGCGGAAGAACACCGGCTCTTGTTGCTGCTGGTCGCCGACGAGGAGTTGAGCTACGCCGAGATTGCCACCCTCACCGAACAATCCGCCGACGCCGTGCGCGGCAAATTGCACCGCGCCCGCAAAGCCTTTGCCGTCCTATTTCAACAATCCGCCTGAGGTCGCACCATGAAACGCCAAACCAAACTCACCGCGCAGGAGCAGGAGCAGCTTGCGGCACTCAACGCCCCGCAGACGTCCACCCGCGAATTTGCCACGGCGGAGGAACTCCTGCGGCACGATGCCGGCCGGACGGAGGTGCCCCCGGTGATCGCCGAGCGCTTGCTCAAGTCCATCCAGAATCTCCCCCACCCCGCGCCCACCTGGTGGCAACGCTGGTTGAAACGCTGACGGAAAAAGGGCAAGTTCTCGGCCAATGAATTTCCCATCCGAAGTCGAGACGCTGATCCGCGCGCGGTATCCCATCCTTTACATCATCTCCAGCGAGGAGCTGCGCGTGCAACACCTCGTTGTGGACATCGCGCGGAAACGGCAGAAGAAAGTCTTCGAGTGGAGTTGCAGCACCGGCATCGTGCCGATCGGGACTTCCATCCAGTCCCAGAAGAATCGCAACCCCGCCACAAAGGAGCCCCTCGCGGCGTTGGATCACGTCATCGAACAAGTCGAGCCGGCGATTTTCATCTTCAAGGACTTTCATCCGTTCCTCACCAAGAGCAACTACGCCGTCACCCGCAAGCTCAAGGAGATTGCGCTGCACCTGAAAAACAGTTTCAAAACGATCATCCTGATCTCACCCACCCTGGAGATTCCAACCGAACTGGAAAAAGAGATCACGGTGCTGAATCATCCGCTGCCGACGCGCGACGATTTGTCCGCCTTGCTGGACCGCATCATTGTGGAGGTAAAACAATTCAAACAGGTGAAGATCGAACTGGACGACGCGGGTCGCGAGCGCCTGCTCCAGGCCGCGCTCGGTTTGACGCTCGGCGAAGCGGAGAACGTCTTCGCCAAGATCATCGTCAAGTCGGAGCGCTTGAGCGGCGCGGGCGTCAGCGAGGTTTTTGCCGAGAAACAACAGATCATCCGGAAGAGCGGCCTGCTGGAATATTACGCCACGACGGAGGACTTCACCCAGGTCGGCGGGTTGAGCGTGTTGAAGGAATGGTTGACCAAACGCGCCGTCGCCTTCACCAGCGAGGCGCGCGCCTTCGGCCTGGCAGCGCCCAAGGGCATCCTGCTCCTGGGGGTGCAGGGTTGCGGCAAGAGCCTGTGCGCAAAAGCCGTCTCGAATCTCTGGCAACTTCCGCTGCTCCGCTTCGATGTCGGCCGGATGTTTGGCAGCTTTGTCGGCTCATCGGAGGACAACATCCGCCGCGCCATCGCCGTGGCGGAGTCCATCGCCCCGGCGATTCTGTGGGTGGACGAAATTGACAAAGCGTTCGCCGGCGCCCAAGGGTCGGGGGCGACCGATGGCGGCACCACGGCGCGCGTGTTTGGGACTTTTCTAACGTGGCTTTCGGAAAAGAACGCGCCGGTCTTCGTGGTTGCCACCGCCAATGATATTTCCCAGCTCCCGCCCGAACTGTTGCGCAAAGGCCGGCTCGATGAAATTTTCTTCGTGGATCTGCCCCGGGCCGAAGAGCGCCGGGAGGTTTTCAGAATCCATTTGACCAAACGCGGTCGCGACGCGGCGCAATTCGACGTGAACGCCCTGGCGCTGGCCGGCGAGAAGTTCAGTGGCGCGGAAATCGAGGAGGCGATCAACAGCGCGCTTTACGATGCGTTTGACGCGCGAACCCATTTGACCACGGAACATATTTTGAACGCGCTAACGCAAACCGTGCCGCTCGCGAAAACGATGGAGGAGCAGATCAACACACTGCGCGGTTGGGCCGAAGGTCGCGCCCGCAATGCCAGCGCCCCGCGGGAACTGGCGCATGCCTGAGGTCAGCGTAGCGTAGGATTTTGGCATCGCGCTGCGATAAACCCACCCAAGGATCATCTATTGCTGCGGCGGCTGGACAAACCAGCCCCCCAAGCTCGAACTCAGGTGTCGAGCGTCTGCATGACTCGCAAGCAACTGGCAACGGCATCCCACTCGGCCACGACCCGACCGGCGGTATTCATCCCCAAGTAGTTTGCCGGTTGCGTGGACGCCATTGCCAACACCACCTCCACCGGAAGGCCTGTGAATTTTACGGTGTTCGCCACTGCTTGATCCAACGTTAGCGCCGAGCCTGCCAGCCACCAGCCAACCGAGTCGCGAACCTGGCCGTCCGCGCTTAGGGTGACCTTGGCCCCCCCGATTTCGTAAATCCCGGGCGGCTGCCCGGCGGCCGCGACGGCGTCGGTCACCAAAATAGTTCGGGCCGGCGTTTTAGCGCGAATGATGGTCTTGACCGTGGCCGGCGGCAAATGGTGGCCATCCACAATCAAGCTAGCCATGAGTTCGTCGGCCGCGAGTTGCTCCCAGATGAAATTCGAATGCCGGGGCAGGACGCGGGCGCAACCGTTGCCCAGATGGGTTGAAAGCGTCGCCCCCGCCCGGATCGCATCCCGAATTTGTTGCGGCTCCGCGGCCGTATGACCAATGGCCACGCGAATTTCGGAAGCCACGAGGTGTTCGATGAGTGGCATCGCTCCATCCACTTCGGGGGCCAGGGTGACCAACACGATGCGGCCTTCCGCCGCCTCCTGGCGGCGCTGAAAATCGTCAAGGGCTGCGGCCCGGACATGGGCGCGCGGGTGCGCGCCGCGCGGCCCGTCGGCTTCCGCGATGTACGGGCCTTCCATGTGCAGGCCCGCGATGGCGGGGTCTTTGATGCGGGCCAGGGTTCGCGCACAAGGCGCGAAGCTTTCAAAGGCGGACGTAATCAAGGTCGGCAGCAGCCGCGTAACCCCGGTGGTGCGCATCACGGCAATCGCGTGCTGCACTTGTTCCGGACTCACAAGGGGATTATTGAAATCAACGCCCGCGAAGCCGTTGACTTGCAGATCAAAGAAGCCGGGGAATTCCAGGCGAACCAGACCGGGACTGGGGGACGAAGTCCCGGCGGCGGGTATTGCGGT
>JADLHS010000445.1 GCA_020848635.1 Limisphaerales bacterium | reverse complement strand
CCCTCCTGAAACGGATGATCAAGCGGCAGTTGCGCTTGGAAGGTCTCGCTGAGGGCCTGCACGCCCGCGATGACGTTGCTGAAATCGTGGGCAAGTCCGGCGGTGAGCACCGCGAGAGTTTCCATCCAGGAAGCGCTCGATAACCGGCGTTCTGCGATCGTCTGGCGGCTGACATCCAACCAGATTCCTTCATAACCGAGCAGCAATCCGCTTTGGCTGATCAACGCATCGCGATGTTCCCGTACATACGTCACCCGACCGCTTTGGATGTGGCGGATGCGAAAGGTGGCGGTGCTGCCGCCGGGCGTGGTCGCGGATCGCTTCAGTTGCTGCTGTAATTCCCCGTCGTCACATTCATGGATGACGTCCCGAAGCCGTTGTGGATCGCGCTGCCATTCCGCCACGCTAATCCCCGTCCAGTCCGTAATCCGATCGTTGACGAATTGAAAACTCAAGTCCGGTCGTTGACTGAAAATAACCCCGGGCCAACGCTGCCCGAGATTGGTCAACTGCGCCTCGGCCCGCGTCAGCCGGAGGTACATTTGCCGTTGTGCCGCCTCGGAACTCAGGGTCGCGTCCCAGCCGTGCTCACCCCGCTCCGAAATCGGGGGCAGACTGGAACTGAGCCGCATATACCGGGTGCCTCCCGTATGTGCCGTCTCGAGTGTGTACCATTGCGCCGGTTGGTCGGCGCAATCCGTCAACTCGACGCGACTAAATGCCGCGGGTTGGGCCAATAATTCCGTAATCCGGGCCTCCCAATGGGGATGCCGTTTGCAAAGAACCGAACCGAAGGGCTTCCCGCGCTGGTTCTCACCCGTCCCCAGCCAGTTTAGGAAAGCTGAATCGGCTTCAATGATGTTCCCTTGCGAATCCAGAAGCGCGCACCCTCCGGGCAACCAGTTGCGACCGCCCTCCGTGCCCGGCAAGAAACTGGCCACCGGAGGCTCCTCCGTGGCTTGCTCCAGGAGATCGGTGTCGCGAAGTTGCTCTGGTGGGTTGCCACGCATAGGCTTCACTCGAATTTGGCGGCCACGACCTTGAAACTAGGGCATTGCAGGGGCAGCGGGCGGAACCGCGTCACCGCTGCGGGCAAGCAGATCGTCAGCCCTCGCCCTGGGCGATTTGAAGCCTGGCGATTCTGGTGCGGGTTAAAATTCATTGCGCAACGTCTATCTGAGACCGTTCCGCAACACAATGCCGATTCTTGGCAGCCACTGCGCCCATCGTCCGGGCCTGCGGGTGGAGGGAGGGCAGCGTCGGTTGAACTTCAGGAGTAGGACTGCCACGCCACGTGGGACGGCTGGCCGTAGAATTTTTGGACGCGTTTGAGGTTGCGGCAGGTGTGGTCCATTTCGGCGATTTGGCAACGGGCGGCCTGGCGGCGGGCGGCCAGCAGTTCGGCGTTGCGGGATTCCAAGGCCACCAGACTGCTGACGATCCGCCGGATATTCTGGTCAAAAGCATGCGGATCGAGTCCCGCGTTGGCAACCTCGGTGCTGGCCGCTGCGGTGAGACGAATGATGGTGTCCTGCAGCTCCAGTTTTGACTTCTGACATTCACCCACCAGACGCCAGTTGCCGTCCTGAATGGCCGTGCCTTCACGCTGGGTCCATTTTTCCCAGGCGTCGTAGGCCGCCACCAGTTCTTTGTTTGCGATCATGTGAATTTTGTTCCGTTCGTCCGACCCTTCAGGCCGCTGTGAGTTCCGCGTTGGCCGGCGTCTCGGTCGGTCTCGCACCACTTTGCTGCTGCAGCATGGTCGCCCAGGCATCCCGTAATACGGCGAGCCGCGTGAGAACCTCACTGATCCCCGTGGGCTCTTTCTTCAGGTTGCTGTCCTGCAGAACCCGGTCGAAATAGTCGTAGAGACGACGGAGCTGAATCGCCAATTCGCCGCCCTCCGTCACGTTGAGGGAGTAATCCAACTCGCGGATAATGTCTTGGGCGCGCAGAATGTTGTTGTTGATGGTGGTGTTGAATTCACCTGGGTCATCCATGGTAAAGCCGCCCTGCGCGCGTTCGAGGGACCGGATCGCGCCTTCGTAAAGCATCAACACAAGCTGGCCGGGTGACGCCGTCCGGGTGGCAACCTGACGGTAGGATTGCCAGGGGTTCGTGGGTTTCATGCTTCGTTATTAGGAGCGCCGTTCGGGTTGTGTTCCAGATTCTTCGCGAGGAGCACGGCGATGCGTTGGATGGTTTCTTCGGGGGGATAGCGTACGTCGCCGATATGTTGCCGCGCGCGGGCCACTTTGTCTTCGCGGACGAGGGGGGTGGCTTGCACGGTCTGTTTTAGGGTTTCGGCACGGGAAAACGCGGCAGTGTCGGTGTCGGTGTCGGCCTGCGGGGGGCGGCGCCGAGCCGGGTAGACCGGCTTGCGGGCGACGGGTTCAAAGTTGCTATTCGGGGTGATTTCCATACGGCTGAATCTCCTTTAGCTGGTGGCCTTGTTCGACATGTTTATTCTTCTATCTCTTTATCGGCACTTGGCCAAGGGGCTTTAATGATTATCGCTCGGGCAGGGTGGCCAACAGCGTGCTGGCGGCGTAGTGGCTGAAGCGGCGGGGCGAATTGAGGATGCTGCGCGAGTCGGCCAGTGCGGCGGGCATTTGATCTTGGGCCTGCTGGTAGCGGCGGGCCCCGTTGACGACGGTGGGATCGGCGGCGTCAATGACTTCATCGGCGGCCCAAAGCGGCTCGGCAAACTGGGCGTCCACGAGTTTGAGTTGCAGGCCGACGGCCATCGGCGGGTAGGCGTGGAACTGGGTGACGCGCGAAAACAGCACGGCTTCGCAGCCGAGTTCGTCGCGCAACCGTTTGAAGAAGTCGGCCGGCAGGCGTTCTTCGGCGGTCCAGGACGTACGCCCGGTCCATTGGCGCAGGGTTTCCGGGGTGACGGGGCTGAGTTCAAATTTCCTGGTCTTGCCCAACTCCTCGGGCAGGATCCTGTTGAGCAGGTCGCGACCGGCACCGATTTGCTGCTGGGTGAGGTCACCGGTGACGGGGAGCACGGCCACGCGGCGAATCTCGCTGGTCAGGGATTCGCTGAAGCGGTGAATGTTTTGCGGGGTGTAACTGGGGCCGATAACGGTGTCAGTGAGGCGGGGCATTTTGCAGCCGGCGAAAAGCACGAGGGTGGCGAAGAGGAGCAGCGTGCGCCTGGTCGTTGGGCCGTTGGGTTGGTGGGCTCGGATTGGCGAAAGCATGGGGATTGCGGCTGCTTTGGGGTGCATGGTTAGCTGCTGGAGGTGGAAGAGGTGCCGAAGCGCTGCTCAAGGAATTTCAATTGTTGGTTCAATAGGGACTGCGCCGTTTCCATGGCGACAAAACTGTCCACCATCCGCTGCCGGTTGCTCAGAATAATTCGTTCCATGTCGGCAATCTGGGTGTCAATGTCGGTCGCGGCGCGGATCAGGTTGTCCTGCTTGCCAACCAGGGAGCCGCTCTCGCCGGCGGTTTTCTCCAGATAGTCATTCAGTTTCACCGCAAGGCCATTGGTGGGGTCGGTGAAGAGGGTTTCGACTGTGGTAAGGTGGTTCGCCAGGGCGGCGTCCAGTTTGGTTTCGTCGTCCAGTTTCAGCGTGTTGTCGTTGCCATTGGAGACGATCCCCATATCTTCCAACTGGTTCAACACGGTACCCAACCCCGCCACCTGATCGGTGACCAATCGGCGCAAGCGCGTGGCAATCTCCGCGGCGTCGCCATCGCTGGCCAGAATGCCTGCGGTGACCTTGCCCTTCGCGTCGGTGGTGCTCGCGGTCTGAGTGTCAATCCCGCTCTGCGTCTTGTTGTATTCGGTCAGGAAGTCGTTGATGGCCGTTTTGATCTTCGCCGTGTCGGTGGAAACCGTCACCGTCGCCGCTCCTTCGGCGAGGGCGGTCACGGAAAGGCCCGCAATTCCGGAGCTGGATTCGGTGATGGTGTTCGACTGGCTGATCAATTCACTGCCACCGTCAATAGTGTAGCGGAGGTTTTGCCCCCGTTCGAGGGTGCCGCCGGAGAGGCCGGTCGCCGCCAGAAAATTGCCGGTCACGTCCTCCAATCCGAGGCCGATGTCGCCGGTGATTTTATTGCTCAACACGAACCGGTCGTTGACGGTGTCGTACGCCGCGCTCACCCCGGCCGCCGAATCATTGATGCGTTTGAGCAGCGTGGCCGCAGAGTCGCCCACACTGTAGGTGATGGACACCCCGTTGATCTTGAATTCCCCCGCGCCCGCCCCCCCGTCGGAAATCGCCGTGGCGAAGTTCGCGGCGCTGAGGCTGGCGGACTGCTTGATCACGCCCAATTGCGCCGAACTGGCAATGACCCCCGTTCCGTTGTTGTGAAGCCGTGCAACCTGTAGAAAGTTGCTCGAATCGGTCGCGCTCCCCAACACAATGGGACTGGCGCTGTTCAACGAAATGCGATCCGAGACCGCGTCGTAACTGCCCGTGACCGCCCCGCTCGTCGCGGCGCTGATGTTGTCGAACACCTGTTGCAGCGTGTCCGCTGTGGTGATCGTGATTTGCTTGCCATTGACGGTGAACTTACCCTCCGTGACGCCGGTGGAAAAGGCGGCGTCGCTCAGCACGAGACTCGAAACATCGTTGCTCGCGCTCAGCGAACTGCCCATGCCCGACGCGCCTACCTGTTTCGCGGCCGTGGCCAGTTGGGTGAAATTAAAAGCATACGCCCCTAGCGTGGTGCCCGTGCCTGCCGTGGCGCTGGCAATCGTGTCATCCGAGGAAAGGGGCTGCCGGCTCTGAAACAAGCCGGGTTCTTTAAGCACGGCGATCCGGTTTTGCAGCACGCTCAACTGCGTTTTGATGCTGGTGTAGGCGCTGTTCTGCTGCTGGAGGGTGGTTTGCTCGACGCGCAGACGATCTTCGGGCGCGCGTTCGACGGCTATCAGCTGATCCACCATCGTCTGCCAATCAAAGCCGGAGGCCAGACCGGATAATGACAAGTCCATACTTTAACGTATCGGCGGGTTGCGCCCCCGACTTGAGCCATTGACCCCTAAAAAAGCGAAACTCGGACGGCACGTTCGTGCCGCCCGAGGTCGTGAAGGGCAAACCCGAGTGTTTGGCTTACTGGAGGAGCTTCAACACTGAGTTCGGCAGGGAGTTGGCCTGGGCCAGCATGGCCGTGCCGGATTGGACCAGGATGTTGGCCTTCGCGTAGTTGGTGCTCTCTTCGGCGATGTCCACAT
>JADLHS010000444.1 GCA_020848635.1 Limisphaerales bacterium | reverse complement strand
TGTTGTCCGGCCAGCAGGAAGCCGCCCAACTCAAGCGCGAAGTGGAGCGCAAACGCGCGGCGCTCGAACGGCAAATCAGCGGGCTGCGCGCCGATTACGAAACGGAAGCCGTGGAACTCCGGCGCATTGCCGACCAGGTCGGAACGCAGACACGCTTGCTGTCCGCCGAACGGATTGAATTGGGCCGGCTGCGGCAGGCCGATGTTGCCGCGATCGCCCGCAAGCCGAGCAAACCCCGACCCGGGAGGAGCAACGGATGAAAACCAAAGTCGTGAAACGACGAACCGTCGCCCCCCCGCCGCGGCCAGCTAAACTTTGGCAACTGCGCCTGTATGTGATGGATCAGACGCCCAAATCCCTGACGGCGTTCGCGAACCTCAAGGCGTTTTGCGAAACCCACCTCAAGGGCCGCTATCGGATCACGGTGATTGATTTGTTGCAGCGCCCCCAACTGGCCAAAGGCGACCAGATCCTGGCCATCCCCACCGTGGTGCGCAAATTGCCGAAGCCGGTGCGCACGATCATCGGGACGCTGTCGGACCCCACCCGCGTGCTGATCGGCCTGGATTTGCGCGCGGCGGCTTAACCCGAACCTCGAAGTGAAAGCCAAGCAAACCAACCGCCGGTTGCCGGCCCCCGTGAGGTCGCGGACCAGGCGGACGCAGGGCAAATACATCCTGCGCCTGTTCGTGGCGGGGGCGACGATCCGTTCGCGCCAGGCCATCCTGCGCGTCGGGCAATTGTGCGAAACGGAACTGAAGGACCACTGCCAATTGGAGGTGATTGACATCTATCAGCAGCCCGAATTGGCGCGCGTCAATCAGATCGTCGCGACCCCGACGCTCATCGTGGAATTTCCGCCGCCGATGCGCCGGTTTATTGGCAACCTGGCGAATATCTCCGGTCTGTTCGTCGAGCTGGACTTGATCGCCAAAGGTAAAATCGCCTTGTGAAAACGGCACGCCAAGAAGTTCCCAGAGCACGGGCGGTCCCTCGCCCGCAGCGCGTGACCAGACCGGGACGCGCCGATAAATCCCCCGGCGCTCGCCCCGCGCACGCACCGCGATCGGGGACCGATCGCATACCAGCCGGCGAACTCGCCCAACTGCGGGCCCGGCTGACCGAAGCCGAGGCCACACTCCGCGCCATCCGCACCGGCGAGGTGGATACCGTCTTGGTCGCGGGCAAGGAAGGCTCCCAGGTGTTCACGCTGGACGGCGCCGAGCACGCCTACCGGGTGCTCATCGAATCCATGAACGAAGGGGCGCTGACGCTGACGGTCGACAAGACGATTCTGTACGCCAACCAATGCTTCGCCCGCATGGTCAAATGCCCGCTCGAGCAGGTGATCGGCAGTTCCTTCCGCCGCTTTCTCTCCACCACGGACCGGGCCGCGCTCCGGACGCTCCTGAAGCGGGTGCCGCCCGCCGGCGCGAAAGTCCATCTGGCGCTCCGCCCCGGCGACGGTTCGCACATGCCGGTCAACATCTCGATCCGGCCGCTCGCCCGGTCGGGCGTCAAACGGGCAACCCTCGGCATGGTGGTGACGGACATGACGGAAGCCCGGCATAACGAGGAGCGGCTGCGGGCCTTGACCCACCGCGTGGTGCAGGTGCAGGAAGCCGAGCGCGGGCGCGTGGCCTTTGAACTGCACGATCACATCACCCAGTTGCTCTGTGCCGTACTCGTGCGCAGCCAGGCGCTGGCGAACCAGCTTTCGCAGTGCGACGGGCCCGCCAAACGCGAGGCGGTGACCCTGCGCGTGCTGCTCGGCCAGACCGCCGAGGAAGTGGAGCGCATCTCGCGCAATCTGCGGCCCAGCGTTCTGGACGAACTGGGGCTCGTCGCCGTTCTGCGCGACACCACGGCGGAGTTTGCGGAGCGGACGGGGGTGCGGGTCAAGCTTGCCTGCGTGCCGTTGCCCGCGCGACTGCCCGCCCCGATTGAGTTGACGCTCTACCGCATTCTCCAGGAAGCCTTGAAAAACGTGGAGCAGCACGCCCGCGCCCGCCGGGTGACGGTGCAACTGACGCGACCGGACGACGACGTGCAACTGGTGATCCAGGACGACGGGATCGGTTTCAACCCGGAGCCGCATCCGCCGCGCCGAAACGGCAAAGGCGGCCTCGGTCTGCTCAGCATGCGCGAGCGGGCGATCTACGCCGGCGGCGAACTCAAGATCACCTCGGTACGCCACGCCGGCACGGAGATCGAAGTGATCATTCCGCTCGGCACCGAACGCGCCGGAGCGCGGGCGGCCCCTCGCCCGCAGCGGGTAACCAGACCGGGACGCGCCGATCAACTCCGCCGCCCAGCTCCAACCTCACGCGCTGCGACCGGGGACCGGTCGCACTCCGTCGCGGGCCGGGTGCGCATCCCGCTCGCTTAATCGCAATCGCCGATAAACCCAAACTCACTTATGAAACGAATCACTGTCCTCCTGGCGGAAGACCACATGATTGTCCGCGAGGGCTTTCGCAAGATGCTCGAACTCGAAGCCGACTTCGAAGTGGTGGGCGAAGCCCAGGATGGCCGCACCGCGGTCGCGCTGGTCAAGAAGCTGCGGCCCGCCGTGGTGTTGATGGACATTGCGATGCCCCGGCTCAACGGTTTGGAGGCCACCCGTCAAATCCTCAAGGACCTCCCCGCCACCAAGGTGCTCATGCTCTCCGCCCATAGTGATGACGCGTATGTCAAGAACGCCACTGATTCCGGCGCGGTGGGCTTTCTGCTCAAACAGACTTCCGCCCAGGACGTCTGCCGGGCGATCCGGGAAGTCCACCAGGGCAATCCGTTTTTCAGCCCGTCCATCTCGCGCCGGATGGATCGCCTCCATTCGCAGCCGCCCGATCGCTCGGGCCTGCGCCACCTCAAGATGGCCCAACTGACCTCGCGCGAGATTGAAGTGCTCCAACTGGTCGCCGAAGGCAAGGCCAACAAGGAAACCGCGGCGGAACTCGGCATCACCATGAAGACGGTCGAGAAACATCGCGAACACCTCATGCAGAAACTCGATATCCACGACACTGCCGGCCTCACCCGTTATGCCATCAGCGCGGGCATCATCGAAAGCAGTGTCCAGTTGACCATTGTTTAGCCGCCTGGCAAACCGTCGCCGCCGCCACCCATTTGAAACCTGCACCATGACGTTGGGTATCAGCACCACCAAGTCCGCCGTCATTGTCGCCCCGACCCGCGGGGCGGGCGGCAAATTCGTGATCGCCGCCCTCCGTCTCCTTCCGTTTCAAGTCCGCACCGGGAACGATCTGACCGAACTCCAGCAACGGCTCCTCGCCCTGTTCGACCACCCGGGCAAGCCCTGCGGGCCGGTCATTGCCTTGTTGCAATGTTCCTCGGGCCGGTTTGGTTCGTGTCTGGCCGCGATCAAAGCCGAGGCGATGGTTGAACTCGCGGCGGCGGCGTGCGGCCTCCGGGTCGTCAAGGTGGCGCCGCAGAGTCTCAAAAAGGCCCTCGGGGGTGCGCCGGATCAAAAATGGCGGGACCGGGCGGCGGCGCGGTTCAATCCCGCCGGCAAACTGCGGAACTGGTCCCCGGGCGCCGCCGGCGCGGTGGCGGTCGCCTTTAAGGTGGCGGGTGAGGATGCGACCGCGCTGGCCAATGACCAAGCCGCAGGCGGGACCGGAGTGCTAGGGTGCCCGCGGATCCAGCCGGCCAAAACTTTGTGTTGAGCCCATCCAACCAATCGCCGATGATGACCCTGCTGCCCAAGCCTCACGCAGGAAACCGGATCATGAAAAAGAAATCTTCTCCGGCTCGCCGCTTGCGAGCACCGGGCAATGTCGCCGCTGCGGCCCCCGCCGACCCACCCGCGCCGGTTG
>JADLHS010000443.1 GCA_020848635.1 Limisphaerales bacterium | reverse complement strand
TGCTCAAGTCGCTGCAAACCGCCAGCGACGCGATCAAGGAAGGGCATGTTGTGTGCATTTTTGCCGAGGGCCAGATCACACGCATCGGCCAACTGCTCCCGTTCCGGCGCGGACTGGAGCGCATCATGAAGGAAGTGGATGCGCCGATCGTTCCCATTGCGCTGGACGGGGTGTGGGGCAGCTTGTTCAGCTTTGAAAAACGGCGCTTTATCTGGAAATTGCCCCATCGCATTCCGCATCCCGTCACCGTGAGCTTCGGCGTGCCGATGGCAGCGCGCGCCACCGCCTTCGAGGTGCGCCAGGCGGTGCAGGCACTACAAGCCTCAGCGTGGCAGGATCGCCGCGAACGAATGCAGCCACTGCATCGCGCGTTCGTCAAAACGGCCCGGCGCGTTCCGTTCCGTCTGGCGATGGTCGGCGCACAAACCCCGGCACTAAGTTTCGGCGGGGCGCTGGTGCGGACGGTCCTCCTCGCGCGGCGATTGCGAAAAGTTTGGTCCGGCCAAAAGATGGTGGGCCTGCTTCTACCGCCCTCCGTGCCAGGCGCGCTGGTGAATTTCGCAGCGCTGCTGAGTGGCAAAGTGCCGGTGAATTTGAATTACACCCTTGCCGAAGACGCTCTCGCATCGTGTGTAAAGCAGTGTGAAATCAAAACCGTACTGACTTCACGGGCTTTCCTGGAGAAGGTGAAACTCAAAGTGCCGGGCGAAGTGGTCTATTTGGAGGATGTGGTCGGCTCACGAACGACGACCGACGACCCCCTCACCCCGGCCCTCTCCCCAACGGATGGGGAGAGGGTGGCTGAAGGCCGGGTGAGGGTTGGCCCGCTGTCATTTGGTGAAAAACTCACGGCGTTTCTCTTAGCGTGGCTATTACCGGTGGGCTGGTTGGAACGCGCGCTCGGTAATTGTCGGAGACGACGTAAGAAGTCTCTAACTTCTCCGCTCGGAAAAAATAATCAGACTCCTCACGTCGTCTCCTACGAAGCTGAAGATCCGTTGGACGACCTCGCCACCGTGATTTTTTCCAGTGGTAGCACCGGCGAACCCAAAGGCGTGATGCTTTCGCATTACAACATCGGCTCGAACATCGAGCAGATGGGGCAGGTCTTTGCGTTTCAGCGCAATGATCGCGTGCTCGGCGTGCTGCCGTTTTTCCATTCGTTGGGCTTCACCGGCACATTGATGCTGCCCTCGGTGCTCGGCCTCGGCGCTGCGTATCATGCGAATCCGCTCGACGCCAAAACCATCGGGCCGCTCGTGTGCGATCACAACGTCACCTTCCTGCTGGCGACGCCGACTTTCCTGCAACTGTACCTGCGCGGTTGCACGGCGGAACAGTTCGGCAGCGTGCGCCTCGTGGCGGTGGGGGCGGAGAAATTGCCGGACCGGGTGGCGGCCGCCTTCGACGAGCAATTCGGCATCCGCCCGTTCGAAGCCTACGGTTGCACCGAATGCGCGCCGGCCGTCACGGTCAATACGCACGATTTTCGGGCGGCGGGATTTCGGCAGGTGGGCGCCAAACGCGGGAAGATTGGTCATCCGTTGCCGGGCGTCTGCGTGCGCATTGTGGATCCGGAGACGCGCGCGCCGGTGCCGACGGGTCAACCGGGTTTGCTGCTTGTGCGCGGCCCGAACATCATGCTCGGCTACCTCGGCAAGCCCGAGAAAACCGCGGAAGTTTTGCGCGACGGCTGGTACACGACCGGCGACGTGGCCACGCTCGATGAAGACGGCTTTCTGCAAATCACGGATCGCCTCAGTCGCTTCAGCAAGATTGGCGGCGAGATGGTGCCGCACATCAAGGTGGAGGAAATTTTGCACGAACTCGCGGGCGTAACGGAGCAAACGTTCGTGGTCACGAGTGTCGCCGATGAAAAGAAAGGTGAACGGCTCGTGGTCTTGCACAAGTTAACCACCGACAAACTCCAAGTGTGTCTGGAAAAACTCGCCACCAGCGAGCTCCCAAATCTGTGGAAGCCCAAGGCCGATGCCTTTGTGCGACTGGACGCGTTCCCGATGCTCGGTACGGGCAAGCTGGACTTGCGCAAGGTGAAGGAAACTGCGCAGAAGTCTTCAACCACGAATGAAAGTGCCTGAACATGGAAAGCGCGCTCACGGTCGTTGGCGGCTGACCACAGCGCCAGAGGACTGGCGCACTCCAAGACGCTTCGCACTGGTTCAAACGCTGGGAAACGCGGTAGCGTCTTGGAGTGCGGCGGCCCTCCGCCGCTATCTGCGTGCGACAACGGTAAGTTTATCGAGACAGCCAGCATCATGACTGAATCGCAAACAAACCCGCTTTCCTGGCGCAAAGCTGGATTGCTCGCACTCATCGCGGTGGCGTGCTTTCACGTCGCCTACACTCCGGCGCACTCTGGCCTGCTGGCATTGGCCATCGTGGGTTATGTGGTCTGTCTCGTGCAGCTCGCACGGCTGCGGACGACGCGGCAATCGTTTTGCGTGGGGCTGGCGGTCGGCTTCGCGTGCTTCGCGCCGCAACTGGAATGTTTCTGGCGCATTTTCGGCGCGTTTGCCATTGCGCTCTGGTTGGTGCTGGCGATCTGGATTGCGCTGTTCCTCGCGCTCGCCCATCTCGCGCTGGCCCGGTTCGGATTGAAACGCGGCGCGATGCTGGTGCCGTTTCTCTGGACCGGTCTGGAATTTTTCCGCAGCGAACTTTATCACCTGAAATTCTCGTGGCTGAACGTGGGATATGCGTTTGCGGGCTGGCATTCGATCCCAATGGGTTCATTCGGAGTGTATGGGATCGGATTCGCCGTCGTAGCATTCGCCTGTCTAGCTCCGGTAATTGGCCGTTTCTTCGTCCGAAAACTCAGTCTTGTTGAGGTCCTCGTTGCCGCAGCCATCTTCTTCTACTTCTTTCGTGCGGTGATTATTCCGGTAGGAAGCGACCGAGGCCCGCTTGCAAACCTCGTCATCGCGGGTGTTCAGTTGGAATTTCCGAACGAAACCCAAATTCAGCAGTCGCTGGACAAAATCTTGGCATCGCAGGCGAACTTCCGCATACCGCATAGCCGGACCACAACCAATGTGGCTCTGATCGTCTTGAGCGAATACACCTTGAATGGCGAACCGACGGAACAATTGAAAAAGTGGTGTCGCGACAACCAGAAGTTCCTCGTCGTTGGCGGCAAGGATTCCTCGCCCGGCATGAACTATTACAACACCGCGTTTGTCATCAGCACGAACGGTGAGGTTGTGTTCAAACAGGTGAAAAGCGTGCCCATCCAGTTTTTCAAGGACGGCCTGCCAGCGCCGGAGCAAAAGGTCTGGGATTCGCCGTGGGGCAAGATCGGCATCTGCATCTGCTACGACCTAAGCTACACCCGTGTGACCGACGAGTTGGTGCGACAGGGTGCGCAGATGCTCATCGTGCCGACGATGGACGTGGCGGACTGGGGCCGTCACCAACACGAATTGCACGCCCGCGTCGCTCCGGTACGCGCGGCGGAATACGGCATCCCAATCTTTCGCCTGGCCAGTTCCGGCATTTCCCAAGGTGTAAATAAATCCGGCTGGGTTCAATCCAGCGCGCGGTTCCCGGGTGAAGGCGAAATGATTTTCTTTGGCGCACGCATCGGAACCAAGGGTTCGCTCCCACTCGACCGCTATCTCGCACCACTCTGCGTCGGCGTGACCGGATTATTTGTGATCTGGCTCGCGGTTACGGCGTTCCGGCGCACCCCGGCGGTGAATCCACAACCCACTCAAGCATGAAGCTCATGACCGCGATCGGTGAGGCCGCGCGTTGGTGCGTGCGGAAGTCATTGCGCCTTTACTATTCGCGGATTGAGGTCGAAGGCCGCGAACGCCTGCCGGCGGGCGGCG
>JADLHS010000442.1 GCA_020848635.1 Limisphaerales bacterium | reverse complement strand
GGCAATCTGATCGCCTGTGCGGACGAGAAGACCGAACTCTGGTCGATCGCGCCGGACGGAAAACACACCGTCCTCGCGAAGGAATACGACGGGAAGAAGCTCAACGCGCCGAACGACGTGTGGGTGCGCGCCGACGGCAGCCTGTATTTTACCGACCCTTTCTACAAACGCGATTGGTGGGATTACGACCGGCCGCCGCAGGGCACGGAGCAGGTTTATTTCCTGAGCGCCGACCGCAAGACGCTCAAGCGCGTGACAACCAATCTCGCCCAGCCCAACGGCATCATCGGCACGCCCGACGGCAAAATGCTTTTTGTGGCCGACATCAAAGCCGGCAAAACCTACGCCTACGATATCCAGACTGACGGAAGCTTGACGAAAAAGCGTCTGCACTGCGAACTGGGCTCCGACGGCATGACGCTCGACACCGAGGGCAACCTCTATCTCACCGGCAACGGCGTGATCGTGTTCGATAAAGCCGGGAAGCGGATTGCGCACATTGGTGTGCCGGAACCTTGGACGGCGAACGTCAGTTTCGGCGGTAAGGACCACAACACGTTGTTCATCACTGCCAGCGCCGGGCTCTACTCGATCCGGATGCAGAACCGTGGCGCGAATGCGGCGAAGTAATATAGAGCGAGTCCAAGCCATGCTCAGTCATAACCAAAGCTATAGAAGGATCTCCGCTGCCCATCAGAAGGGGATGACAGCCTTGGTCGTCGAGTTATGTGAGGACCATTTTCGCCGATTCCCGGACGACCGGTTCGCACTGATTTAGTACGCAATGGTAAAAATCCAACATTCTCAATATGCCCAAGCTGAAGAGGCACTTCGCCGAGCCATAGAGCTCTTTCAAAAGGACAATAAACGAGTTCGATCGGCAGGGGGGCGATCAGCTGCTGTTGAAATGGGACGATTGTTCCGTGAGAAGGGTGATCTCAAGAAAGCTTCGTTTTGGTTTCAGCGCGCACTGCGCGCCGATCCGAGATACGGAGATGCTTATATTTTTTTAGGTGACATTGCCTTCAAGAGTGGTCGGTTGAATCATGCTGAAAAATTATACCGAAAGGCCATTGATCATTCCGCGTGCAGTGTAGATGAAGCTTATTTCAACCTCGGTGGTCTCTTCATTGCAAGAAGACGCTACCGAGAGGCTATCCAGTGCTATCGCAGAGCGATAAAGATTGATCCGAGGTACGCCATCGCCAAGAAACGATTGAATGATGCCCTGCTGGCACTTGAATTAAAAAACTCCTGACTGAAATGCAAGATCTCATTGCCAAAGCCGCGACGCTGCTTGAAGCGTTGCCCTACATTCAACGCTTCCGCAGTCAGACGTTCGTCGTCAAATACGGTGGCAGTTTCATGGATTCACCCGACCCGGCGGTGCGCAACGGCGTGGCGCGCGATGTCGTATTCCTCGAAGCTGTGGGCATCAACCCGGTGGTCGTTCACGGCGGCGGCAAGGCGATTACCCGCGCGATGGAAGCCTCGGGGCTGAAGGCGGATTTTATCCAGGGCATGCGCGTGACCGACGAGGCGACCGTGGCCGTGGTGGATCGGGTGCTGTCGCGCGAGATCAATCCCGAGATCGTGAAGACCATCGAGGAACTCGGCGGGAAGGCACGGGGTTTTTGCGGCGCGGACATTTTCAAATGCCGCAAGCTCTGGCTCGATGACAAGGGCAAGCCCGGCGCGAAGATTGACATCGGCTTCGTGGGCGAGGTGACGGATGTCAATGTCGAGCCGTTGCGCGAGTGCATTCGGCGCAGCATCACCCCGGTCATCAGCCCGACTGCGCTCGGCGAGGATGGCAAGATTTACAATTGCAATGCTGACGTCGCCGCGGCGCAAGCCGCCATCGCACTCCGGGCCAGACGCCTGGTTTTCATGAGCGACGTGCCCGGCCTGATGCGCAATCCAAGAGATCCGGCCACGCTTATCACGCATTTGCAGACGAGCGACGTGCCCGGACTCAAGTCGGCGGGTATTGTGGACAAGGGCATGATTCCGAAGGTGGACAGCGCCGTGGCCGCGCTCCGGGCGGGTGTGGACAAGGTTTCGTTTGTGGACGGGCGGTTGCAGCACTCCGTGCTGCTCGAAATTTTCACGGACGAGGGTGTGGGCACGGAGGTGGTCCTTTGAAGTCCGATTCCGAAACAGAAACAATATCGCGGCCGAGTGCAGTTCGTAACAGAGTAGCGTCCGCGGGCGCAGTGGCGAAGAGCCGCCATGGCAAGCGGTGGGCATTTGTCCTGGCGCTGTTTTGTTGGGCAGCGGGTGTCCATACGGAGGCCGGGGAGTGGTTGGATGCCTGGCGCACGACGAATCGCGTCTGGCGTGGGGTGCATTTGATGGTGAACAATGACGAGGCAGTCACCGCGCTTGAAGATCAGTTGCCGAAATTGGCCGCCGTCGGCGTCAACACCCTCATTCTCGAAGTGAACTACAACTTCGATTTCGAGTCGCTTCCCGAACTCAACGCGCCGGGTGGCGTCACGGCGGCGCACGCAGGCAAACTGACGGCGGCGGCCCGCACGCTGGGCATCCGGCTTATTCCGCAATTTAACTGTCTCGGCCACCAGTCGTGGAGCAAGACCACTTCGCCCCTGCTGACAAAGCATCCGGAATTCGACGAAACGCCGGGTCAGTTTCCGGGAAATACCAACATTTATTGCCGGAGTTGGTGTCCGCAGCATCCCGACATCAATCTGGTCGTCTTTGCTTTGATAGACGAACTGGCGGAGGCTTTCGAGGCCGATGCGTTTCACGTTGGCCTGGACGAGGTATTCCTCATCGCTTCGGACCATTGCCCGCGCTGCAAAGGGGGAGATCCGGCCAAACTCTTTGCCAAGGCCGTGAATGATTTGCATCGGCACATCGTGGAAAGACGAAAACTCGAAATGCTGATGTGGGGCGACCGGCTGCTTGACGCCAAGGCGATGAAAGGCGGGGAGTGGGAGTACGCGAAAAACGGCACCGCCGGCGCGGTGAATCTGATTCCCAAGGACATCGTCATCTGCGACTGGCATTACGAGAAGCAGACAAACTACCCCTCCGTGCCGTTCCTGCTGGCGAAAGGCTTTCGCGTCTGGCCGTCAAGCTGGCAACCCCTGGCCGGGGCAAAAGCGTTCAGCGCTTTTTCGCGCGACCAGATGAACTCGCGACTCGTCGGTTTTCTTTGCACGACCTGGGGAAAGGTTTCAATTGATGCGGTCGCCGAATGGCCGCCGGTTGTCGAAGTGCTTGCCGATTGGAAATAACGCGACCGGCCAAAGCGGCTGCGGCAATCCCGCTGGTAGGGAAGTCTGTGTGAGGATGACAAATGCTTGGGTTGCGGGTGTCGGCGCGGGCGCGGCGGGTTACGCGGGCTTCAACCAAAGAACGGAT
>JADLHS010000441.1 GCA_020848635.1 Limisphaerales bacterium | reverse complement strand
CGCACATCGTGCAGTGTAAGTGCCGTTGGTCCAACCGCCCGGAATCGTGTAAGCAAACTCACCTGAGGCGGTGCCACCCGAATTGATGGCCGAAGTGGCCTGTTGTCCCAAATCAACCAACGCCGTCGAACCCTGTCTGATTTCCGCACCAACGCCGAACGTCCGCCAACTGCCTCCCGTATTCGTCACCGTCCAGTTCAACGCAATGGTGGTCCCGGGCGCGACACTCGGAATCGTCCCCACAGCGATGCTCGCACTTTGCGCACGAACCGCAGGTATTCCTGCGTCCGCGAACAACGCAATCCATCCCCCAAGGGCGATAGTGACGGCCGAACTTTCAATCCACCTGAGCGCCCGGATTTCTGTCATAGCTGATAACCGACTTCAAGGTAGCCCTCGTATTCGAGGAAGCAAGCAAGCACAAAGCCCGGCGGACTGTTACAAGGCAAATCGAATTCTTGTTTCACCAGGCAAATGGTTGGGAGGGGCACTGGCTTGCAATGAAGTTGACCGGGCTTCTTCGATACCGCATGCGGCCGTCATTGGACGCGGGGCAGTTTAAGCGGTTTGTCCAAGCTGATCCGGTAACTGAACTCCAGCACGCGGTACTCTCAGATTGCCGCGCGAAAGTCTTCACCCGGCAAGTATGGAACACGTTGCGGCTAACTCGGTACGATCGGACGGCTGCTTGGTTGCTTGAAAAGTTACAGAAATATGTTGACCGGCTCCAAGTTTTCTGAAAACTTAGTGCGTCAACGCTCAAACAAAGAATGTCACTGATGTCAGGGTGCGAAGCCTTAGTGCGTCAAGTCGGCATAAAACGAGATGGACAGTCAAGAATCAGATTGCCGATTGGCATCGTAGTCATAGAAAAACATAACGTCATGCATCAGAGCCAAGACTCCAGCACAGTTCAAACAAACATCCCTATGAAAACCCATACCTCTCAACAAACCAGACAGAATCCCCGCAGGCCAGGCGCGACCGGCAACTGGCGTTGGACGCCGCTTTTCGTTTTGCTTGCCTGCCTGAGTGCGGGAAACCTGACGGCGGCGACGGTTATTCTTTTCACCAATAACTTTGACTCCTACTCCGGAGCGGCGACGTCCCTAGTGGACACGTCCGACGCGGACCCGGCAGTGCCGGAGTTCAACGGCACCATGGCAGACGACAACCCAGTGGCGCCCGGGGCGGCGGGGAGCGGCGTACAGTTGATCAATTGGGACTCGCATTCCAGTCCGAACTCACTGCTGCTGCGCTCAGGCACCGAGGCACGGTTCAATCTGAATGGGCCGAGGACGGGCACGAAATACCAGTGGGATTTCTGGGTGAACATTACGGCGACGGCGACAACCGACCGCGGCTTCCGGGTGAGCCTGCGGGCCGAGGGCGGCGACCTTAACGGCGACGACTACCTCGCCTACCGGCAGGTAAATGTTACCAACAGCACCATGCTGGAAAGCTACGACGGCATCAATTTGGGCGGCGTCCAACCGGCCGCTTCCGCCGCTTGGGTATCCATGGGAACGAACTATACCCCGAGCACCTGGCAGCATCACCGGATTGTGATCAATCCGCTAAACCGGTCGTTTGCGTTTTACCTTGATGACATGGCGAATGCCTGGACGAATGGCGACCTCGCTCGTACTGACGCACCGTTGCCGGTTAATATCCGGTTCCAGCATGAAGGCAATTCGGACGACGACGGGTATTTCGCCTTGGATGACGTGACTTTGACGGTGGATGGTTCGTTGGACCTCACCACCACCTTTACGGAAGGATTTGAAAGTTACCCGGCGCGAGGCGGTGCAGCGGATGATGCCGATCCACTGGGAGCTTGGATTACGGTAGAATCGGATGGTACCGGGGCCGGCAAAAATCTGGCGGAAGGCAAGGTCCAGGTCGTCACGGATAGTCCGCGTTCAGGTTCCAAGTGTCTGAAACTCGAAGCGGGTCAACGGGCCGCCGTCGCGATTGCTTGGGGTCAGACGCCGCAAACTGATGTCCAGATCTCATGGTGGGCGAAAGTGCCAGCCGCTGTGGCCAATAATCCTTCTCCGGATGCCGTTTACTTGCGCATGTCCATCTATGGCAAAGAGGGCGGAGTCAGCGAGTCGGGCGATTGCGCGCTTTATGGCTGGGGCATCCGCGCCACTCCGCTGACAGGGGATGCGACTTCGTTGATCCTGTACACCACCACGTGGGTGGATTCCGGCGCGGATTATACCCCAGATGTGTGGGAAGAATTTCGACTGACGACCTCCGTCGGCCAAGGCAACTACACGATCATCAAGAACCCGAGCAGCGCGAACCCGAGCTTGGTGGTGGACCGCGCGGTGTTTATCGGTTCGGCGGTGGGACCGATTTTCAGCGCGGGCTGGGCTTCATCCAATGGCACGAACCATCCGCCGGTTTATATTGATGACATCGAGATCAAATCGCTAGTGAACAATTCGGCCCCCATGCCGGAATCCTACACGCCCACCATCACTGGAAGCCGGTTCACGAATATGACGGTGCTGCGGATTCCCGGAAAGGTGATTACCGGGGTGACGGTTGACCCGCGTGATAACACCTCAATCATCTTCGCGGATGATTCCGCCGGCAGCGGCAGCATTCGCCGTGCGCGCAAAGTGGCAAGTGGCAACTGGGCGCTGGACGAGAATCCCATCGTCAGCGGATTGGATCACCCGTCCGGGTTGGCCGTCGGTCCCAACGGCACGCTATGGTGGAGCGAAGACTTCACGGCCTCCCTCAAGCGCTTGAACACTCCATGGGCTTCCAGTGTGGTTGAAGAAGTGATCTCAAGTTTCGGGGAGAACCTCAATCCCGACACCGACGACGACCCGATTGCGCTGAGTTTCGCACCGACTTCCTTCAATGGGACACTGGGCACGGCCGGCATGCTGGTTGTTGCCGACCGCGGCTGCGACGGGAACGCTTACAATGCTCTTTATGTGGTGGATCCCACGACCACCAATGGGCTCACCAGTTACACGAACTTCCTGGCCGGGCCGGACACCTATACGCTCGGCACCAGCGAACTGAACGCGATCGCTCCGCTGGCGGCGTCGGGTGAAATCGTGTGCTTGAATCAGGACGCAACCCTCCACGCGGTTGATGGCAGCGGCGCCGTGCGATCCATCTTTCCCACCACGCTGTATGCTGACCCTTACCTGACATACCTCCCAACGGGGATTGCGGTGGATCCGATCACGAGTCGAATCTGGGTCGCCGACGATGCCTTGGACGAAGTCTGGTCCGTGGATCCTACCACCGGCACCCCCACCCCGGATACGAAGGAATTGACGTTCCCTCTCACCCGCACGGATCGGGTGGACCTGCAGATTGACTTCAATGAGCCCAATATGACATTCGCAACCAACGGCGCGTTCCTCGTCGTCAGCGACTCCAGCGTGGCCAATGGCGGGGGCCGGTTGATCATCTTCCACAACGAAGCCTTTGTGGCCGCACCTTTCAGCATTACGAACACCGTGCGCACGGGCATCCAAGTGCAGTTGGGATGGGACGATGGCGGCGCGGTGAAATACCAAGTGCAGCGGGGCGCGTCCTTGACCACCCTGACCAACTATTCGGGTGAGCTGACCGGTCGGCAATACACGGATACGAATGCGGTCGCCGGCCAGTTGTTCTACCGGGTGCAGGCGACAAAACTGCCGTAATCGCGGCGATCTGCCAGCGACGGCAGTTGCGGAATATTCGGCGCCGCCGGGTCCACCCGGCGGCGCCTGAAATCGAAAACAACAATGAAAATGCAATCCCATCGCGAGCGACCGGCCTCATGGCCCAAGGCGTTCACGTTGATCGAGTTGTTGGTGGTCATCGCGATCATTGCCATTCTCGCCGCCATGCTGCTGCCCGCGCTTTCGCGCGCCAAAGCCAAAGCCCTGGGCATTCAGTGCATGAACAATCACCGCCAGTTGATGCTGGCCTGGCAAATGTACGTGGGCGACAACAATGACGTCCTGCCCAATTCCAAGGGCGGACCCTATGAATGGGTGGGCGGGGTTCTGGATTTTAGTGGTCACCAAGAGAACTGGAACTTGGACATCAACATCAAGACCGGCCTGCTTTGGCCCTATTGCGGAAAGAATGCGGAGATTTTCAAGTGTCCTTCCGACCGAAGCACGGTTAGTTACGCCGGCAAGACCTTTCCGCGCGTCCGGAGCATGTCCATGCTGAACTGGGTGGGTGGTCGGGGTGACGCCGCGGGCAAACCGGCCGCCATGTTGTGGTCCGACGCCACCGGCCCGTGGCGCGTTTATCGGAGATCCTCCAGTTTCATTCGTCCGGGCGCGGCGGGCACGTTCGTGTTCCTGGACGAACGCGAAGACAGCATCAACGACGGCTTTTTTGTTGTGGACATGGATGGCTATCCCAATTCGCCTGTGCAACTCGTGGACAGCCCGGCCAGCTATCATGGCGGTTCCGGCGGGCTTTCCTTTGCCGACGGTCATTCGGAACTGAAGAAGTGGAAGAGCCGATTCGTTCTGCTGCAGCCGCTCAAGGGCGAAGCCCGGCCCTATCCCACCCCGGACGCGGGTAATGTGGACGTTGCCTGGATGCAGGAACGCGCCACGCGCCGAGAGTGAATTGAGTTATGCCTTCAACCCTTGGCCCGGCGCCAGCGCCGGAGAAACCTGCGCCCCTCACGGTCGCCGGCCGACCGGACACCCTTTCCCGGCGCTTGCGCCAGATTCGCCATGTCGCACTCGACATGGACGGCACGATTTACAGCGGCGGCACATTGTTCGATTGCACCCGGTCGTTTCTCGCCCAACTCACCGGGCTGGGCATCGGCTACACGTTTCTGACCAACAACTCCTCCAAGAGCGTCCAGGATTATGTCACTCACCTGCAGGCCATGGGCATCACGACCACCGCCGGCCAAATCTACACCTCAACGAATGCGACAATTGCATTTTTGCAGGAAGCCATGCCGGCGATCCGCCGCCTGTTTGTGCTCGGCACCACCAGCATGCGAACGGAGATTTCCGCGGCCGGCTTCTCGCTCACGGCGGACAGTTCGGCGGACGAACCGGACGCCGTCGTGGTTGGATTCGACACGGACCTGAACTTCTCGCGGCTCTGCCGTGCGGCCTACTGGATCAAGCAGGGCAAACCCTTTATCGCTTCCCATCCGGACCGGATCTGTCCGACCGATGTGCCGACGGTCTGGGTGGATTGCGGCGCCATCTGCGCGGCGCTCCAGGCTGCGACCGGGCGTGGGCCGGACGCGGTGCTGGGCAAACCCGCCCCCCGGATGTTATACGGCCTGCTGCAAAAACTGGAGTTGCGACCGGAGCATTTGATGATGGTGGGCGACCGGCTCTACACCGACATCCTCATGGCGCGGCAGGCCGGCATTCTGGGCGTGCTGGTGCTTACCGGTGAAGCCACGGCGGATGCCGCCGCGCGCCACTCCCCGCCGCCGGATTTGGTCCTCCCGGACATAGCCGCGCTGGGGGACAAACTAAAGGCCGCTCACAACGGCAAACTGGAATGAAAGGCAGCCCGGCACGAGCGGCCAGCCTTCAGGCCCTCCAGCAGCCGTCGCTGGACCTGTTGATCATTGGTGGGGGTATCGTTGGTTCCGGCATCGCGCGGGACGCGGCCATGCGCGGACTGCAGGTGGGCGTGGTGGAACAACATGACTTTGCCTTCGGCACCAGCAGCCGTTCGAGCCGTTTGCTCCACGGTGGCCTGCGCTATCTGGCACAAGGGCGGGTGGGTCTGGTCCATGAGGCCAGCGTCGAAAAGAAGATCATCCACCATATCGCGCCGCATCTGGCCGAGCCGTTGCCGTTTGTTTTTCCCACCTATCGCGGGAACAAAGACTGGCGGCTTTGGCAGTTGCAGATCGGGGTCAAGATTTACGATTTGCTCTGCGGCGGGCGGAATCTCGGGAAATCCACCTGGCTGAACACGGACGAGGTGATGTGCAAGGTGCCCATCCTGAAAACCAACGACCTCAACGGAGCCGTGCGCTACTTCGACGGTTTCACCAACGACGCCCGCCTCACGCTGGACACGCTCCGCTCCGCGGCCCGGGCCGGCGCAACACTTGTGAACTATTGTCGGTTCCAGCAGGCGACCCGAATCCAAGTTCAGAATGCCCCCCCCCCGGCGGAAGCCCAGCTTTGGGACTGCGAAGTCGAGGACCGGCTGACCGGAAAGCGGCTGCGCGTCAAAGCGCGCCACGTCGTGAACGCCACTGGACCGTGGGCGGACGGCGTGCCCCACAGCCAGGTGAAGCTCCGCGTGACCAAGGGAATTCACCTCGTCACCGAGCGCAGCCGGGTGGAAGTGCCGGAAACCGTCGTGCTGACCGAGGGCAAGCGCATTCTCTTCGCCATCCCGTGGGGAACGCGCACCATCCTGGGCACGACCGACACCGATTATCACGGTTCCGCCGATGCGGTCACGGCCGATGCGGCGGATATTGCTTACGTTTTAAGCATTGCAAATCAGTTTTTTCCCAAAGCAAAACTCACCAGCGCCGATGTCATCAGTACCTGGGCCGGCCTGCGCCCGCTGCTGGCGGACCCGAACGGCAAGCCATCCGATATTTCGCGCTCGCATGAAATCAAAAGTCCCGAGCCGGGCTGGTGGGATGTGACGGGCGGCAAGCTCACCACCTACCGGCTCATGGCTGAGCAGGCGGTGGATCGCATCGTGAAATCGTTGCGGCAATCCAATGCTTCGCCGCCGTCAGTCGCACCGTGCCGCACCGCCGAGGAACTGCTGCTCCCCGCGAGTGAGACGCAAAACATCAGTGGCCTGCTCCCGCCGGAATTCTGCCGCCGCGTCGTCGAGCATTACTGCGCCAACGAGTGGGCGGTGCATCTCGACGACGTGATGGTGCGGCGGACGAGCTGGCACTATTATCATCGGGACGCCGCGATGAAGGCGGACCATGTGGCCCATTGGATGGCTGAAATTCTGGGTTGGACCAACGAGCAAACCGGCGTGGAACTCCAACGCTATCGCACGGTTGCGGGTTGCCAGCCGGCGGAAGAACCATCATCCTTGGCCGCGCGCCCGCCGCAAAATGATCAACCGCATCTTCCAGTGGTTTAAGCACCCAAGTCCGGCTGCCGCCCGCCGGGGTAGCGGGGCTTCGGGGCGGCGGCGGTTCCAGCCCGCAACGAATTGCGATGTCTGGCGAACCGGGCCGATTCAAGGTTGCCCGATTCAAACGCTCACCGAGGTGTCCTTTGTTTAAGGCCATCGCCCAATTCTTCCGAACCGGGGCGGACGCGCTCCCCTTAACTGACGAAGCGGAAATCAAGCGCAAGTATCGCCGCGGTCGGATCTCGGTGTTCCTCTCCATCACCCTGGGCTACGCCATGTACTACGTGATCCGCCAGGGGTTCGCCGTCGTGAAAAAGCCGCTGCTTGAAGCCGGGCTGTTTGATCCGTTACAGATCGGGACGATCGGTTCGGTGTTCTTTATGACGTACATGATCGGCAAATGCGTCAATGGTTTCCTCGCCGACCGGCTGAATATCAAACGCTTCTTGGCCTTGGGATTGTTGGGGTCCGCAAGCCTCCTGGTGAGCCTGGGTTTTTGTTCGAGCTTTTATCTGTTCGCGGTGTTGTGGGGTCTCTGCGGCTGGTTTCAAACCTTTGGCGCCGCCCCGTGTGTCGTATCCCTAAACCAGTGGTTCTCCAACAAAGAGCGGGGAACTTTATACGGGATCTGGTTTTCCGCGCACAACATCGGCACGGGTCTGACGTACATCATCACGGCCTACATCATCGCGACTCATGGTTGGCGGATGGGATTCTTTGCCCCCGGGGTGCTGGGCATCAGTGCTGCGGTTTTTCTGTATCTCTTCATGTACGACCGCCCACCGGTGTACGGGCTGCCGCCAATTTCGGTTTATTCCGGGGAACAAACCCACGCAGAGCACAAAGCCAAGGACAAACCCGTGTTCAAAGCCCAGTTTGCCGTCATCATTCGGCCGGCGGTGTGGGTCTTGGGCTTGTCGTCCGCCGCGTGTTATGTGACCCGGTATGCGTTTGAGTCCTGGGGGGTGGTGTTTTTGACGGAGGCCAAAGGCTACAGCCTGACGAAAGCCAGTGGGATCATCTCAATTTCGCAGTTTGCCGGCATCGTTGGCGCGGTGAGCTGCGGGTGGATCTCGGATAAATTCTTTCATCACAAACGCAGTGTGCCCTGCCTGTTGTTTGGGATTCTCTTTGTGCTGTCCACGGCCACGTTCGTCTATGTCCCGGCGGGGTATCCTTGGAGTGACTATGTGAGCATGATATTTTTCGGCTATGCCGTGTACGCGTTGGTGACCTATCTGGGCGGTCTGATGGCGGTGGATATCTGTTCAAAGAAAGCCACCGGCGCCGCGATGGGGGTCATCGGGCTGTTCAGCTATGCCGGGGCGTCGTTGCAGGAAGCTGTAGGCGGGTATTTGATTAATGCCCATAAAGTCATCGGGGCTGATGGGAAAGCGATCTATGATTTCACGGCGGTTGGGAATTTCTGGGTTGTCGCTTCGGTCTTCGCTTTGGTGCTGCCGTTATTGGTCTGGAACGCGAAGCAGGAAGATTGAAAGAACCCAAAGCGCCCGGTCATCGCGCTGGGATGGCTCGCGTTTCTGTGGTTTTGCCCGGATGTTTTCGGCCACCCCGATTTTCGGCAAAGTGATTGACTCCCTCGCGGACTTCACAGAAAGTTTTCCAACCGTAATGAGCAACCGCACCGTGCCCGCCCGGCGAAATACCCGCCCGGCATGAACGACCACAACGCCACCACGGGGGGGCCGCCAAAGGTCGCAAGCGGCCTTGCCGGCGGACCATCGCCCACCCGCGACCGCCGTTACGAATTTTGGCGCTGGCGGATTTTCGGCATTACCTGGCTGGCCTACGCGGGCTTCTACCTGACGCGCAAAGCGTTTTCCGTGGCCAAGAACGAATTGAAGAAGCCGGAAGTCATGGGCATGACCAAGGCCGACATGTCTTGGATTGATGGGGCGAACTCGGTTGCTTACGCCTTGGGGCAATTCATCTGGGGGCCGCTGGGGGACAAGTTCGGGCCGCGCGCCATTGTGCTGGTGGGCATGCTGGCGTCGGTGACCACCGCGCTCGCCATGGGTTCGTCCTCGACCGTGCTGCTGATGGGGGTGCTGTTTGCGCTTCAGGGCTTGTGCCAGTCCAGTGGCTGGGCGCCGCTGACCAAGAACGTGGGCGAATTTTTTTCCCGCCGGGAGCGCGGCAGCGTGATGGGCTT
This sequence comes from Limisphaerales bacterium, assembly GCA_020848635.1. Taxonomy (GTDB): domain Bacteria; phylum Verrucomicrobiota; class Verrucomicrobiia; order Limisphaerales; family JADLHS01; genus JADLHS01. Next base: position 8,431 of record JADLHS010000441.1, on the reverse strand, counting down.
CTGGTGTACGAATTATGCGCTGGGCGGCTTTGTAGCCTCGACACTGGCGGCCTGGGCGGCGCAAAAATTCGGCTGGCGCTACGCCTTCTTCGTGCCGGCGGGCGGCCTGTTCGGCATCTGGATTCTGTTTCTCCTGTTTCAGCGTAATCGTCCGGAAGACGTCGGCCTGCCGCCGATTGAACAATACCACGGGGAGGCCGAGGAAGTCATCGATCCCGCCGCCACGCCCGCGCTGGAGCCCGAGGGCTCGTGGAAGATCGTGGTGGAAGTCATGCGCAACAAGATGGTCTGGTTGCTGGCCGGCGTTTATTTTTTGATCAAGCCCACGCGCTACCTGATGCTCTTCTGGTCGCCGGTGTACATCAACGAGCTGCTCGGCACCGGTACGGCGACGTCGGGATTCCTCGGCAGCCTGTTCGATCTGGCCGGACCGCTCGGCAGCCTCACCGGGGGCCTGATTTCCGACCGGCTGTTCAAATCCAAACGCGTGCCAGTTTGCGTGATTACTTTGTTCATCCTGGCGGTGTTGATGGTCACGTTTCGATTTTTGCCGGCAACCCGGCTCGCGGTGGGCGCCGGCATGTTTGCGATCGGCTTCCTTGTCTTCATCCCCGACACCCTAATCTCGGGCGCGGCGGCCATGGATTTCGGTACCAAGAAGGGCGCTTCCACCGCCAGCGGCATCATCAATGGGTTTGGTTCCATCGGCCAGATTATCGGCGTCACGCTGCCCGGTTGGGCGGACAAGCTGGTCGGCCAGGGGCATGACATTTGGAATCCGATCTTCCTGTGGCTGGGAGTGGCGCTCGCGCTGGCCGGCCTGCTTATGGTCCCACAGTGGAATCGGGTGCCGCCCTCGGTGCCGGCAAAATCCTGAAGCCCCACTTCGGCGCGGTGAAATCAGAGCATGACCCTTGTTTGCCCCCAAATTTAATTAAGTTATGAGACTTTACCGTAATGCCCAAGGCGGCCTTAACGCGTGGGCGACGTTGCCCCGTATCGACTTCCTCCCGCTGACGGTCGTTGTTGTTCTGCTGATGACTCGTTCGTGCGGCGGCGCGGACACGAAGACCGGTGGTGACCCAGCCTCGGAAGCCGCCAAGGCCGCCGCGCGGATCGGAACATTACGATTCGTCGAGCACCGCTCGCCCGCCGGAGTCTCAGCTCGCATCCTCGATGCGGAACGACCGGTCTTCGAAGGGGTGACCCGAGACGCCAGTTTGCTCCTGGTCCAACCAGCGGGCCGGTCGGCGATTAGCTATCCGGAATCAAAGGTGCAGGACGGCCAGTTACTCTTGAGCGGTGCCAATACCAATGGCCTCGCATTTTCGGAATCCTTCCGCCACGTCGGGCCCGATTTGATCGAGCGGACAGTCGTCGTTACCGCCGCAAGCGACCAACGGTACTATCTCGACCTGGGTTGGTCGGTGGCGGTGGCGGGTGAGTTCTATTCCTTTCTTGGCCAGGAGGAGGCAACCAAAGGTTATACGCCGACCTGTGCCGGTCCGGAATTCGGGGGCGGTTCGTATCAGACGTTTCCGTTTCTGGGCTGCCGCACCAGCAACACGCTTTACGGGATCGTCGGCGATTCCCCCGGCCGGTGGGAAAACCGCTGCTTCTTTCGCTTCGATGTCGAAAAACGCGGGTTGTCGCTGGCGAATGGGGATGGCAGTGCCCGGCGCGTCATCACCATTCCGCGGGAAGTGGATGCCACCACTGTTTATCGCGCCGCGTTCGACGGCTGGCAGCACATCGAGAGTGGGCAGACCCAGACTTGGAAAACCTGGATCTTCGCCTCGCCAGTCAAATCCCTTTACGACGTCCAACTGGCCGCGCATCTGGCGCTCGCCAACGCGAAAGGCTTCAATCAGTCGGGCCTCGAAGCCATCCTGCGCAACACTTCGTATCTGCTGTTGCGACGCAACCTGCTCCGGCCCGAGAGTGATCATTTGTTCATCTCCGGCGTCGGCTACGGTTGGAAGCAGTGGGTCAGTGATGGCTTCTGGATGAGCCGCGGCTTGGACGATCCCGGTTACGACGCGCAAGCGCACGCGGCGGTCTTTTTCGAGCGCATCAATTATGAAGACAACGCGCAGTACTATTTGATCTGGTCGGCGATCGTGAAGCGGGCGGGCGGCGAGCTGGACGCCCGCACAGTCGGTCGGGCCTATCGTTTCATCCGGGAGCACGAACACGACGGACTGTATGTTCCGCCCCGGTTGATCGCGGATAAACCGATCATGAAAACGTACCACGATCAGCTTCCGTACGATGACGACGATGCGCCCGCTTCCAACCAGGGCTTCCACTGCGGCGCGCTTCTCGCCGCGAAGGAATTGGGATATCCCGTAACTGACGAGGACATCGCCCGCGCCATCGCGGGCTACCGCCGCATGTTTAATGACCAGGGCAGTTATTTCGCCACGAGCCTCAAGCAGCAAAACCATGTCGGGCAGGACGCGCTTTATGGTGAGGTGCTGACGTTCGCGGTGTTCGGCCGGCGATTATTGCCGGACGACATGATCCGCCGGCACCTCGAAACCTCGGTTCGCATCCAAACCCCGTATGGCATGCGGGTGATCTCGAACCCCGATGGCAGCCTGTTGGAGGGCCACAGCGGCACTTATGTGTTCGGCGGCTCCTGGTTTCTCAACGACGGCGCCAACTACCTCGACGGCCTGATCCACGGCATGGATCCGAAGTGGGTGGACGAACGGCTGCTCTGGCGTCTCGGCAAGGAACTCATCTACATGCCCGCCTTCCACGAGTCGCTAAACACCGTCAAGGGGCTGCCGCACGGCCATCACCTGTATAGTTGGAACTCCGGATTCTGGTGGTTACGCCGCGAAGTTCGCCAGCGGCTGAACCTGTCGGGACCGGATCGCCTCGAGGCTCAACTGGACGCCGAACTCGGCATTTCCCGCCAGAAGGGCTTTCTACGGCTCCAACCGAAAACGGCCCGCCTGCGACCCAAGGAATAAACTGGGAACGAGCCTTTGGATTAGCCATAAAACAGCTGTAAAAGTCGGAGTGACATACCAGATCAAGAAGCGAAGAATTGAGAGTGTGAAAACCGAGGGAACACCCGTGCTCAGACACTCGGTCTATTCGAGCGATGCCGGCGGCTTTCGGCTTGGCGATAGTTGCCACCATAAGCAGCCACTCTCATTCAAATTACGACCCCATCGCGCGAGGAGCGCACCACACATACTACGCCTGGATCCTCCGGAAAGATTGAACAGCAGACCCGCGCGGGAAATCACAATGGCAGGTGAGGGGCCTACTGCCGTCGGAAATCCACCTGATGATTGATCACTTCACGCTTTCGTCGTTCGAGTTTTTTGTGCAGCCCACGCGCACGCGGTTTCCGTTTCGTTACGGGATTGCAAGCATGACCGACGTGCCGCACTTTTTCGTGCGCACGCAGGTCAGCACGGACGGCCCGGCTTCGTTTGGCCTCGCTTCCGAGGGGTTGCCGCCCAAATGGTTCACGAAGGATCCGGCGACGACGTTTGAACAGGATTTGCCGGAAATGTTCACCGTTATCCGCCATGCAGCGGATCTCGCAGAACGAATCGCGCAAATACCGGTGACATTCTTCGACTTCTGGCGCGAGTTGTATCGGCAGCAAACCGACTGGGCGCGCGCCCGCTCGCTCGCACCGTTGTTGGCCAATCTCGGCGTGAGCCTGGTCGAGCGCGCGGTGCTGGATGGCCTTTGCCGGCAGGCCCAGCAGCCGCTGCATCGAATGCTCGCGGAAAATCGGCTCGGGCTGCGGTTGGGGGAAATTTACACCGAGCTTGGCGCCGCGCCGCCGCGGGCCTGGCTGCCCGCCGCACCGTTGACCACCTGCTTTGCGCGCCACACGGTGGGCCTGGGCGATGCGCTATCGCCCGCCGACATTCCCGCGTCCGAACGGGTGGATGACGGACTGCCGCAGGACCTGGAGAGTTGCATCCGCGCCTACGGTTTGCGCTATTTCAAAGTGAAACTGTTCGCCGACGCGGCGCGGGACCTGCCGCGATTGCGTGATCTGACCCGCTTGCTGGGCAGCGCTACGGACGGCAGGTTTCTTGTCACGCTCGATGGCAACGAGAATTTCCGGGATTACCCGCACTTCCGCGAGTTCTGGGAAAACGCGGCGGCGGATGCGGACCTGCGCGAATTGTGGCGGTGTGTGATTGTGGTGGAACAACCCGTGCGTCGCGATCGGGCTTTGGGCAATGATGTCGGCGCCGCGTTGCGCGCCTGGCCGGGGCGTCCGCCGATGATTATTGACGAGTCCGACGGCGCGATCGGCGACCTGCCGCTGGCGCTGGCCCTGGGTTACGCCGGCACGAGTCACAAGAACTGCAAAGGCATCGTGAAGGGCATCGCCAATGCCTGCCTGCTCGAAAAGCGCCGCCGGGATGGCGAACGCGTCGTGCTGACCGGGGAGGATTTGTGCAATCTTGGTCCAGTCGCGTTACTGCAAGACCTCGCGCTAATGGCGTTGCTGGGAATTGAGCACGTCGAGCGCAACGGACATCACTACTATCGCGGGCTCAGCGCGTGGCCGGCGGATTGGCAAAGCGCGATGCTCGCCGCGCATGGGGACCTTTACGAACGGCATCACGAAGGTTTCGCGAGCCTGGGGATTCGCCAGGGCCGCATTCAACTCAGCTCGGTGAACGCGGCGCCGTTTGGGGTACAAACGTTGTTTGATCCCGCGCGCTTTGAGCGAGGTCTCGCTGCTTTAACCACGCCGCTGCCGGCGGCTGGGTGTCGGGTCATTTGAACAACCAGTTTTGATCGAACTTCACGCGGTGACCATCCGGTTTGGGCGGGGCAGCTTTACTTCGGGCATTTGTGATCCGCAAACACCGGACGCACCCAGCGAAAAGTTGGCCCGGCCACATGAAAGGTTGTCCGCTGGTGCGGCTGGGCTTGGGTGTAGATCGCGTAATCGTGTGGGCGGCAACGGTAATGACCGGCGGCCCAGCGGCGCAGACGAAAGTGAACCAATGCCAGCAGGGACAACCCACGCGCCCAGGCCGGGGCCGTGGCGTGAAACGCCCGACGCTCGCGGATGGTGTTGCCGTCGAGGCCCAGATTCTTCCCCGTTTCGGTGAAGACACTCAGGAAGTCCGGCAGCACGGCGGTCTTCGCGCCGGCTTGGATCAGACGCAACGCCCAGTCTTGATCCCCGGCCGCGCGAAAATCGGCGTTGAACCAGAGCTGATGCGACTCCAGCACCCGGCGGCGGAGGAAGGTGGCGGCGGTGAGAAAGGCGAGATTGCTGGCCGTCCAAGTGTGGATCAATTGAGGTGTAAGCGCCCGGCGTTCGCAGAGGTAACCACCTGTCGCATCCACCACCAGGCAGTCGCCAAAAAGGATGTCCACCTCGGGATGCTGTTGGAAGAAATCGAGCACCCGCCGCAGAGCGCCGGGTAGATACTGCTCATCGCAATTGAGGTAGGACACAATCCCGGCGGCAGCGCGCCGGTAGCCGCGATTGACGGCATCATACATGCCGCGATCTGGTTCCACCCACGCCCAAACCCGCGGGTCCTGCGGGAGCCAGTCGAGGGTCCCGTCGTCGGAACCAGCATCCTGCACGAGGTGCTCGTGCCGGACACCCTGATCGGCCACTGAGGCCAGGCAAAGCGGCAACCAACGGCCCGACCGAAAACTGGGAGTCACGACCGAGATTTCCGGGGCATCATTCATTCAGGCATGGGCATTTGCGTTGTTCCAAGCGAACCAGAGTGTAGGACGGACGGCGTGGCGCGGCAATCCGAAGCCGACTTCCAGCTCAGGCCTTGACCACTTTGGGCAGGCGGAAAGGCAGATAAGCGGGGTTGGGGGCCAGCGCATGAGCCGGAGCGGGGCGACACATGCCGCCATTGAGAGAGATGCTCAGCCCGATCAGGCCGGTGAAGATGGTCAGTTCGGTATGGAATGAGCCGAAGATGACAAAAAAGAAAAGAACCCGGACGGTGAAGTAGGCCAGCAGAAACGTATTGATGCGGCGGTACTCCGCATCGCCATAACGATAATTGTAACGCAGCACCCGGAAAGCGGCGGCGAGAAACCAGAGAAAGCTGATCAGCCCAAAAAGCCCCAGCGGGATGATCAGCGAAAGGCCACCGTTGTGAAAATCGCTGGCGACCGTAGCCGTGATCCCGGTATCGTTTTTATTGTACTCGGCGAACGCAGTGGCTTCCTCCAACTCGCGGGCGTCAATCGAGTAGCCCTTGCCCACCAGCAGGTATTGCGGAATGGTCGGCACCACCTCGCGCCAGATCTTCAAACGCCACTCCGAGGAGTTTTCAGCGTCCGCGCGGGCGATCGGATTGACTTCGATGGGGAGGAAACTCAACCCGCGCTGAATCGTTATGGGCAGCTTGTCCACCAAGGGCAGCCCGATGGCCACCACGATGATGCCCAGCAGCACAAATACCGGCATCAATTTGGTGCGCGCCAAGCCCTCCAGATGGAAGAGTCCCAGCAGCACCAGGGCAATCATAATCACGCTGGAGCGGTACCCACCCAGCAGCGAAATGACCACGACGCCGAAAAAGAACAGCAACCGCCACGGCTGGTTGATGGCCAGACCACCCCGGAAGCGCAGGGGCAGAAAGCGCCACCGTTCACCCAAGTCAAACACGCCCCGCATCCCGTGACGGGCCAGAACGAAAAACAGCGCGCTCATCGCCGCGAGCGTGACCCCGGTCAACCGGACGAAATCGCCCTGTGTCGCATCCCCGGTGAGCGCCCCAAGCCGGTCCACTGGGAAGAGCGCAAAGATGAAATAAAGACTAGAAGGAAGCCAGGGGGCAGCATTGCTCATAATGAGGGTGAGCGAACCCAGAAAATAGAGGGCCACATACAGGACGCCCCGCCCCGGCGGGATGCGATGGCTGGTCAGGGCGAAATATCCCGCGATCGCCCCCAACAACATAATATAGCGTTTGCCGCCAATCGCTTCGTCGCCAAAGGCGCGGATCCCAACGCCACCCGTAAGCTCGGCGGTGATGACAATTACCCCCGCCAGGACCAACAACGGCAAAGTAACGGACGGGACGCTGGCAAATTGGACATTACGTTTCAGCACGTATTGCAGGGCGGTCAGGCCCAAGCTGAGGGCCGTCATGAGCAGCCATAGATATGGGCTGCCGGGAATAAAAAAGAGCACCACGCTCATGTTCCAACTCATGACCAGGAGGAAATGGTGCCATCGGAGCAGGAGCGGGATCAATGGCAGAAACAGCACCACGATGACCACGCCAAAACTAACCCGATCCATCGGGTTGGCCAGCAGGTAACCCAAGTAGATGGCCAGCGGCAGGCACAAGCCGTAAATGAGCAACGAACGGATGATGCTGATCGGGTTGGTCATGGGTCACAGTTCCGGTCGTCGCGCCATTTTCAGCCATGCTCGTTTGCCATCGTTTCTTCGCCCGGGTCGTTGGGCCGCTGGCGGGTGACGTTCAGCGCCACGCTCAACCCCAGAATGCCCGTAAATTGATAAAATTCGCCGCTCAACGCCCCATATACGACAAAGAAGAACAGGACGCGTGCCAGAAACAGGGCAAACAGAAAAGCGTTGACGCGCCGCAGCTCCGGAGCGCCATCCCGGAAATTGGTGTATAAGAAACGCGCGCCGGCTGCCAGAAGCCAGACAAAAGCCGCCAGTCCCCAAATGCCGAACGGGATGATCACGGACAGGAATCCGTTATGATAATCGCCGGCCACCGCAGCCACTTCCCACCGCGAAGCGAGGCCGCGGCCTACGGATTCCTGGCTCATGAACAAATCATCCCCGGACGCGTTAAACCCCTTGCCTTTGAAAAAGTACTTGGGCACCTGGGGCAGCAGCGATTTCCACATCTCCACCCGCCATTCGGTCGAGTCCTGCGCGGAGTTTCGAGTTTGCGCATCAATTTCCACCGGCAGGAAGCTCAGCGTCCTTTGGACGGTTAAGGGAAGTCGGTCGGCAAACCCTACTAGCAACGCCCCACCCAGGGTCATGCCGAGCAGCAGGATGAGGAAAATCCGCGTCCCCCAGAGGCGCTCCATGAAGAATAGGACCAGAAACGTCAGGCCCATCAGCAGCAGGGCAGATCGGAATCCCCCGAAGGTGCCGAGGGCCACCGCCGCGAGCAGGATGGCCATCCGCCACGGACGGGAGAGGTTGAAGACCCCCGCCACCCCATACCGCGCCAGCACCCAACTGAAAATGGCCATCGCCAGCGTCACGATTCCGCTCGTGCGGCTGATGCCCAATTCAAAGGTCTGGTCCAGCACAAAGTCATCGGGGATGGCATCGGGCGGGAAAAAATCAAACAAGAAACTGGCGTTGGACCCGGCGGCCTGCGCCAGCCGGCCAATGATGGCGGTCACGCCGGGCAGGAAAAACAGGGCCACACACAGCATGGCGCGCGATGGG
>JADLHS010000440.1 GCA_020848635.1 Limisphaerales bacterium | reverse complement strand
TCACCGCCGCCGCGAGCGCCAGACCGTCGAGCAGCGAATGCAATGACAAGCCCAAGGCCGTGCCCGCCCACGAGAGTTGCCGCGCGGACTTTTCCGCCAGTGTGTGTGAATGGTCATGCTGGTGCGGCTCGGGATGGTCGTGACAGCAGTCTTCGGGATCGTCCTCGGGCAAATCGTGATGATGGAAGTGGAAGAACCGTTGCAAGAAAAACATCAGGAGAAAACCACCCAGCACCCATGCCACGGTTCGGTCAACCGAATGGGACTGTTCGATGGCGTGCGGAACCAGGTGCAGCAACGCCATGCCGAGCATGAGACCGGCGACAAAGCTGATGGCGGTTTGCAAGCGCGTGTGCGTCAGGCGCACGAGCATGGGCAACCATCCCCCGGCCAGCGAGGCGACCAATATGACCGCCGAGTAGGCGATCAGCAATCCGATCGTGGAATTCATGCCCGCGACTATGATTGAGGGAACACTGGTTGGCGTCCAGTCGGAACCGGAAGTCGAGTGCCGAACCCCAGAAACATGCTGACCTCACCCCGACTACAAACCAGCGCAATCCATTGGCGGTCGCAACCGCAGCCAGGCCGCCTGGCCACTCGACAGTTTTGATGGCATTCCCTGCCCGACGCGGACGCTCTGGCAGGCCGAACAAAAACCGTGAACTTCACAATCATGGTGGGTTGATGGAAAACCTTGAGCAGCACCGATGTTATGGATCGCTTCTTCCATCACAGGTGGCAACGCCAGTTCGGCGAGACAACCACAGCGCCTACAGATCAGGAAATGATTGCTCGCGCCGGGTACATTGAGCACGAAGTAACTGATCTTGTGCGGACTGCCGACCAATCGCACGACTTCGGCGCCCTCGAAGAGCATCAACGTCCGATAGACCGTCGTCGCGCCACATTGACCACGAACGCCATCCGCTTGCCCGATCATTTCCAGACTGGCTGGCAATCGGCGGGCGGCGAGAAACGCAAGAATGGCTCGGCGCACCGGCGTCATGCGTGCCCGCGCGCAACTACAAGCCGTTAACGCCCACCCCAAACGCTGTTCCACCTCGTTCATGGCGGGCCGTTAGGGACGAGTTTCCTCGGTGCGAGCTCGTCAATGCGCTGCTGAATGACATCGGGTTTGCGGGCGTAAACCTTTGCCTGTTCCCAATAGCTGATCGCGAGGGGCAAGTTGCCCGCTTCCTCTTCGAGCTTGGCCAGATGAGTAAGAATTTGTTCCAGAATGAACGTGTCGGGATCGGCTTTAACCCCTTCCTGCTTCTGCCAGGACTTGACCGCGTGTTCCCAGATGTTGCGAGCGCGGGCGGAGTCTTTTTGATTCTCAAAGTAGATCCGCCCCAATTCAAACTGCAACGCCGGATGATCAGGTAACGCCTTCAAACCTTCGCGCAACAGCCGTTCGGCTTCGTGCGGTTTGTTCATCCGGCTGCGCAGCCAATAGGCCGTGACGGTGTAGGTGAGCGGTTCTTCGGGATCGAGTTCTTGAGCGATTTTCAGCCACGGCAAAATCTCACGCACGTCGGATTTATCGCCGAGTTCGCCCGCCACGCCGCCCTCATCAAGATGGGTGTGGTGGGAGGGAAAAAAATTTCGACTGAACTGTTCCACGATGTCGTGTGACTTGCCGAGATAATTGGCCTCGTCACCTTGGTTCTTGCTCCCCGTCGCACCCGCGTCTTCACCGATATGGGCGGTCTTGAACGACGCGTTGTTGTCAAAGATGCTCGGATACATGCCGCTGTGGAAATACACGTCGGCCTTGCGATAAAACTGTCCGGCAAAAATCTTCTGGCCGTCCCCGATGGCAACATTCAGCGGATTAAAGTTCTTGGCCCGATTGCCCTGCCAGCCCATGAACCAGCGATCCAGTGATGCAGCCAGTCCGGTGCAAACAACGAGCAACAAAACCCCCAGTAAAACAAACGCACGATTCGTTTTCATTGGAAAGATTTCCTCCGAAACACGAGCCAGGACGCGAGGACCAGCATTCCCGCATAGACCAACGCATACACCACCGCGATGCCCCAGATGCTCCAGCCGATGAGCGGCCAGTTGTGGACGATGAGATCGCGCACGTCAAACAACTCCAGGTGCGGGATAGCGTAGTAAAGTCCGCTCACCATCGCGCCCGCCGTTTCGCTCATTTGCGCGGCGACTTTGTTCAGATGCCTGCCGACGAAAAGAATTCCTGCCGTGATCACGACGCTCAAGGTGATGTTTGCGGCCACGGAACTCAGCACGAGCGAACCGAGCAGCGTCATGCCGATGACCACGCCCAGCATCACGCAATGCAGTGACCACGCCTGAAAATAGATTCCCACCGGCCAGTCATGTTCCTTGGCCGCCGCGACGATTCCGAAGAACAGATAGAACGCCACGAGGCAGAGACACGTCGCCACCCAGCAGCCGAGGAATTTGCCGAACAACACCTGCCCACGCGTGATGGGCTTCGCCATCAACGGAAAGATGGTGCGGCTCTCGCGCTCGGCGGGAATCTGGCGTGCGGTGGTGGCGATGGCGATGAATGCCCCGCAAATCCAGATGAGCGCGAGGCAGATTTCCTTCAAGTAACGGGCGACCTTGGGATCGTTGAAGAAATTCACCGACCCCATCAGGCCCGTGATGAGCACGGTGAGAAAGTACAGGACGTAAAAGTCCTTGCGTCGATACATTTCGAGAATGACAAGCTGCGCGACGGCAAATGAGTTTTTCATAGGTCAGAGATTCTCCGGTTGATAGCCCACGATCTTGAGGAACAATTGTTCGAGGTTGCACTGATGCTGTTGCGCGAGGTCGTCCACGCGACCTGCCACCTTGAGTTCGCCCTCGTGCATAATGGCAACGCGGTCGCAGACAGTTTCCACTTCGCCGAGTTCGTGCGAGGAGAAGAACACCGTTTTGCCCTCGTTCTTGAGGCGTTTGATGATGTCGCGCACTTTCATGCGGCCCAGCGGATCGAGGCCGCTCGTGGGTTCGTCGAGAATGAGCAGATCGGGATTATTGATGAGCGCCTGCGCGAGACCGACGCGCTGCTGCATTCCTTTCGAGTAGGTTTTGATGAGTCGCTTGCGCGCGTGTTCCAGTTCCACCAGTTTCAACACGGCATCAATGCGCCGCTCGCGCTCGGCTTTCTCGATGCCGAAGATGCGCGAATAGAACCGCAACAATTCCTCCGCCGTGAGAAACTTGTAGTAGTAGGTCAACTCCGGCAGATAACCGAGCCGCTGCCGCGCGATGGTTTGCTGCACGTTCACGCCGAAAATGTTCGCCGTTCCACTGGTCGGCGGCACGAAACCCAAAAGCACGTTCATCGTCGAGGTTTTGCCCGCACCATTCGGCCCGAGGAAACCGAACACCTCGCCCGCATGAACCGAGAGCGAAAGGTCCTTCACGGCGAGTTTCTTCTGGCTGCCCAACTCGCGCGAGCGATACTCGATGCGCAGGTTCTTGATCGTGATGACGTCGGGTTTGAAGCCAACCGGATTGCCGTTGAGTTGATCGCGGCCGGCCGGTAGGGCTGCCGCGCCACGAGCGGGTGCGGCGGGTTTCGAGGTTTCGAGCATGGTATTCATGGGTAGTTCAATTTCACGCGAAGTTGGTAGAAGCGATTGGTCGTCCCCTCCATGGAAAGCGAGTCGCGCACAGTCATTGTTTGGGTTGCGCCATTGGTGACGACGCTGACGGTATTGGTGAGGCTTGACCAGATTGCGCTTGTCACGGAATCGGCGGCCACGGGATTGAAGGTGAGGTCCGTGGCGTTGGTCGCCTGGACAAAACGCAGCGCACCGTAATTCGTTCCGCTGTCGGTGACGAAGGTGATTGCGGGCACATTCGTGTAGAGCGCGACATGCGGGTTATTGCCGAAGGCGTATTCCAACACGTTGACGATTCGATCCCCATCCGGGTCGGCGCTGGCGGCGATGATGTTGGTGGCGCACTCGCACGGCCAGTTGGTGGCAGTCCAGTTCTCAAACGGGCGCAGTGGCACCACGTGGAATGTGAACGGTGTCTCCGGCGAAACAGTGTTGGTGCTTTGGCCGACGCGAACGCCGGAGGCTTGGAAATAGGCGCGATAGACGCCGTTGGTGGTGAAGCCCCAGTTGTAGTGGGCGTGTCCGCCAACGAGCAATGTCAGTGAATCGTTCGCGCCAATGCCGTCCCGCGTGTCCATTTTGACGTCGAAGCCTCCGAACGAACCCGCCTGCCAGACAATGAACTGGCCCGGGCCTTCCAGGCGCGTCAGTGTCAGTGTGAACGGATCGTTGAACACACCGGTGGTGACCGACTCGGCGGAAATCCCGACATACGGCACGCCGGTGTAAGGATTCTGCGGGAGAATCCACAGCGGGTCACCCTCGTTGCCGAGCGGGGTGCCGGCGGGCAAGGTGAATTTCATGCTCTCCGGGCAGATGACGACGCACTGGTTGCTGGCGTAAAGCAGTCCCGAAGCATCATCGGAAGCCATGAGGGTGAGTTGATTGCTGGCGCTGTTCCAGTTCACAGCCAGCAAGTCCACATGCCCATCGGTGAATTGGAAGCACTGGGCGGAAGCGCGCGGCGCAACGGCGAGGGCCAGGGTGGTGACAGCGGTGAAAAATAGTTGTTTCATGTCATTCAGGAAAAAGTGCGGCGGCCCGGACGCGAACACCCGGACCGCCGCGTGAACTGTTCTCAAGCGCGATCATTCCGACGGCGCGCGAAACCCGCCAACCCGAAACCGCCCAAGAGAAGCAGCGCCAGAGCGCTCGGCTCCGGCACCGCCGCGACCTCGAAGGTGTAGGTAATCGGACCACTGGAAGTGAAGACATTGCCGTCCACGAGCGTGCCGGAAGCATTGAAGTCCACCTCGTAGGTGCCGGGCGTGCTGAAAGCCCAGTTCGCATGTTGATGCCCGCCGGCGGGCAGCACGATGGAATCGGCACCGGTGATGCCGTTGCCAGAGTTCATGAACACGTTAGGACTGCCGAACATGTCCACGTCATAGACGGAGAACTGGCCGGGCCCCCTGACGGCTTGCAAGCTCATCGTCACCTGGTCGCCGACGAACAGGCCGTTCGCCAATTCTTCCGTGCCGAAGCCCAGGAACAGGAGGGCCGGGTTTTGCACCTCCGGCAGAATCCAGACCGGACTGCCCGCTGTGCCGAGGAAGCCATACTGTGGATTGGCGGGCACTGTCGTGCCGGCTGCCAGAAGGTCCACGCCAAGAACGGCCTCGTTGGGCGCGTATTCCATCGGCGGGATGTCATCGTGCCGGCCGATGTGCAGGTTCCACGCGCCGAGTTCATAGACGATACCGACATCAGTGTGTCCCTCCCAAAGGTAGGTTTGCGCCTGGGACGCCAGGCCCGTGGTCAACAGTGCCGCCAGCCCAAGCTGGCGGATGTGACCGATGATCTGAGTGTTTTGTTTTTTCATGCTACTTGTTTTTTACTACTGGGTTTGTCTCGTGAATCACGGCTCGCACCGTGAAATTGATTTTTGTTTTGGTTTCTTACTTCGGCGGCTTGGCGAAATTGTCACCGGCAGCAATGCGCGCCTTGAGTTTCTCCGCCCGAATGCTTTCCACGTGGCTGTCGGCAAACAGGTAGTTGGCCGACTGGCCGTGGCGCGTGGGTTGAATGTCCGCCGTGACGGAACTCCAGCCGAGCAGCCATTGCCGGGAATGCGTGTGATCGTTCATCACGTTCATCCCGACGGTGTCGGAAATGTCGAACGTGGTGATGGTCAGCGAGGGCTTCGGGATCGTGGCGAATTTGCGATAGGACTCCAAAATCCGACCAAACGGGTCCGTGAGATCCACGAAGACGAATTCGTTCTGAGTGTAGCTTGAGGCATGAGCCGTCAATCGCTCCTCGCGTTTGGGATCAGCGGGACAGAGCCGGACGCGATCCACGTTGGCAAGTTGACTGGCGAGCTGATAAATCCATGAGGCGTTGGTGCTGCCGCCGTGGGTGGTGGTAGGCAGCCAACCGCTGTTGTCCTCGGCATACAGGTTCATTGCAATGCCGATCTGCCGCATATTCGAGATGCAACTGACGGAGTACGCTTTGCTCTTGGCCTTAGCCAATGCTGGCAAAAGCATGGCCGCCAGAATTGCTATGATGGCAATCACCACCAGCAATTCGATCAAAGTGAACCCACCACGGCGATTCATCGCCCGGTTCGTTTTCATAATGTTGCTTTTCGTCTTTTGATCCACGCGCAGTGAATCCGGGCACGAAAAACCCGAACGGAATTAACTTGAGGGAAATTTCCTTTCCGAAAGCGGCGACAATTCGCTTGCGCGAACCACCACCCCGGAAAAGACCAACTACGACTTAGGAGCGGAGTGCGGGCGGGCCGCAACTGAGAGGAAGGGTGAAATCAAACGAGACGAAAATGGGAAACAGCTCGGTGATGGTCACCACGAACTGGATCGGAGAAACCACTACGGCTACTGCGCATGGCGGAGCAGCGTCAATCTGACCACCGGCCAGCATGGTGGCGGCGCAGTGATGGTTTGGCTGCTTGGAGTCGGCATGGAAGAAATGGTGCAGCGCCCCGAATTGAGCCAGCGCCAGCACAAAAAGGAACAGGCCAAGCAACAGCCCCGCCCGCGCCCATCGGAGCGGAACGGTGTCACTTGATTTTTTCAGTCTTCGATTCATTCCAACGAACCAAGTTCAGCAGATTGCATGCACAACAACCATGGTATTATTTGCAAGTGACTTGCAGCCTCAAGCAGGGCGCCGGAACTTCTGCGCGATCACCGCCAGCAACAAGGTCACCCCCAGCACGCACACGATGGCGGCGCCCGTAGGCACGTCGAGCTTGAATGACGCGTAAAGTCCACCGACGCTCGCCATGGTCGCCACGCACCAGCCGATAGCGAGTCGCGCCGGCAGGGAGACCGCCAGATATGTCCCGCACGCCGCTGGCACAATGAGATAGGAGAATACCATGAGCACCCCACCCACTTGCACGAAGCTGGTCACGATCAGACCGAACAGGGCGTAAAAAAGAAAGTCCCAGAAATGCACGGACAGTCCGCCGGCCGCCGCATGCTCGTGATCCCAGGAAAGCCGGATGAATTGTTTCCGGAAGATAAAATGCACGATCGCAATGACGGCGTAGAGTGCGGCGGTTTTTCCGATTTCCACCGGCGTCACCGTAAGCAGGTCGCCGACAAGCGTACGTTGGAGTTCCTCCTTGCCGTGCGGGCTTTTGCTTAACAACAAAATCCCCGCCGCTGCCGCCACGACGTAAGTAATGCCGATCAGCGCCTCCTGCGGTACCTTCGCGTGCCTCGTCGCACGCGTGAACGTGAACACCAACGCACCCACCAGCGTGAAACCGAGCGACCAAAAATAGTTGTGCGGATCGTCAGGCTCATGGCCGAGGAACAAACAAACGCACGTACCAAGCGTGGCTACCTGCGCCAGCGCGAGGTCAACGAAGATGACTTCGCGCCGGATGATGTGCAGCCCGTAATAAACCAGGATGCCCGGCAGCAACAAACACGCGACCAGCGGCCATTTCATTACGGAGAGGATCTCAGTCATAAATAACCCGGGTAACAGCCAGCCAACCGCGAACGCTCAGCATCCAGCGAAATGCATGAACGGCCACCCACCAACGGTTGGCAGTCGTGCTTCTTCGATGTTGTGTACATTTCAATTCCTTTGAATCAGCGCCTTTGCCAGCGAATTCACCAAATAGTCCATCAAGGCCATGTAGCCGCCCTCCGTACCTTTTACGCCCCCGGGCATCTGCGCCACGTCCACCACCGTTGCACCCGTGTTTCGCGCCACGGTTTCCGCCGTTCGCCGATTCAGATACGGATCCACAATGATGACACGCGTCTTGTCCGCCTTCATTTTCGTGATCACCGACGCGAGATGCGCGGGCGAAGGCGGGATGCCTGGTTTGGGTTCGAGAAACAAATCAATCCGCAAGCCAAAGCGGCGTGCGAAATAGACCCAGGAGTTGTGATACGCGACAATCTGCTCGCCTTTGAAGGGCGCAAGTTGCTTTTGCCACTCCACCATTTTGACATCCAATTCCTCCAGGAACTTCTTCAAGTTCGTCTGGTAGGTCGCGCAATTTGCCGCGTCCAGTTTGCAAAACACGTCCGCGAGGTGGCGGGCAATGATCTTCGCGTTTTCCGGGTCCACCAGAAAATGCGGATTGCCCGCAGCATGGATGTCACCCTCCGAACGGTCCAGTGCGGTGGGCACTTCGAGCATTTGAATGCCTTCGTTGGCCCGGATGTACCCCAGCGCACCCGAAGCCAGCTTGGAATTTCGCGCCCCCGTGAGCAGCGGCGGCAGCCAGCCAATTTCCAACTCCGCGCCACCTTCAATCAAGGCATCGGCACGATTGAGCTTCACGATGAAGCTGGGTTTGGCATCCACAAAGTGCGGGTCTTCCGTTGGCCGGGCCAAAGTGGTGAGGTCAATTTGCGTACCGCCGACCGCCTCCGCGAGCGAGGCGAGGTCGGGCGTGGTGACGACGATGGTCAGTTTCGCCTGCGCCGTCAGTGCGCCGGTTAACAGGGCCGCGGCCAGCAAGGGCTTGAGAACATGGTTCATGGTTAATTTGAATCGGGTGATGGGTTTGTGCAAAGCGGAGAGCGGCTAAAACCGGTGCGCCGAGTGTGCGCCAAGGAGAAACTCGAATTGGAACCACACCGAGTTTTCCACGCCCGTGTTCTGGATGTGATCGTAATTATACTGCAGACGAATCTTGGAAAACTCGCTTGGAAAAAAAGTCAGCGCCGGCGAGATACGGTAACGATCGTCGAGCAGCGGGTTCGCCCAGAAATCACCCGGCTGGCCGGTCACGTAATCGCCGCGTAATGACGCGACCCAACGGGGTCGGAAGCCGTACGATACCTGAGAGTATAGGCCCCAATTATTGATGGTCGTCGCCGCCGAAGCCGGAAAACCGGGACTGCCGGAATAGGCCGCCGCGTCATAGTGGCTGTATAAATACTCCGTCTGCCACGTCACAAACGGAAACCCCTTGTCATGATTGCGCGACTTCCATTTGTAGAACAGGTCGGCGCCGTAGATCGCCGTCCGCCCATCCGGCCCACTGGCGTTCGGTCCAAACGCACCCGATCCGCCCAACACCAACGTATGTTCATCCCCCAGATCGAACGACATCACATAGCGCGGCGAATAGAGCATGTCGCCCGCGTTTTCCACCGACGTGTCCACGCCGGGATGCTGCGTGATCAATTCGGTGCCCGCTGCATCGCGAAAGCTCGTGGCCGTTTCACCCCCACTGTTTTGCACGGACAGGAAAAGTTCAGAATAAAAAGGCGTCGGCGCGAGCCAGGAAACCTGTGCGCCTGGATTGCGCAAGCCATCCGGCCCCAGGAAGCGGCCAATGACGAGTGGCTGATCCACAAAATCCCATGTATGCGGATGCGTCGGATTGATCCGTCCAAACTGGGTGTAATATTGCCCGGCCTTCACCTGCAAATTCCACGGTAGCGAAATGGTTTCCAGAAACGCCTCCTCCGCCTCGATGATCGTCTCGCCATCGGGGTCAATTTGCAACACGATGTTAGCTTGACCCTTGAAATAAGGATCTACCTTGCCGTCCAGCGTCATCTCCAAGTTTTGCACGGTGAAACCGTTCTGCTTGGGATCGTGGCCCCCAAATTCGAGCGCTTCGATATCTTGCGCCGAGGAGCCACCGACGGCGAACATGCCGTCAAAGCTCAAGTTTAGGTACGACGCGCCACTCCGGGCCACGGTGAGTGGCTGCGCCGGGGACCACGGCGCCTTCTCCAAGGCATTTGCGGACGCCGTTGCCGCCGGTTGATTGGTCGCCAAATCCAGAGCCAGTTGTGCCTCCAGCTTCTTTTGCTCCGTCGTTGTCGTCTGCTGGTGGATAACCTCATTCAATTGTCTGGTCAACGCCTCGATCTGCTCCCGCTGGGCGCGCTGCACTTTTTCAAAATTCTCCTGCATCAACTCCAGTTGCCGCTTCAACTGGTTTATTTGATTGGTTTCATGCGCCCGAACCGCACTTTGCGGCGCCAGGACCAACGCGGAAACCAAAACGGTCATTCTCATCATCTTCCAAGGATTCATAAATTTCGTATTCAGAGCGTCCACGCGACGCGGCACGCCAAAGGTTAAAAACCAAACGGAAAAAGCCGGCCCATGAAGAGCCAGTGACGAATTACAGGGAAGAAAAAGAAGCCGGCGGATCGCGACTAGAAGCTACGGAGCCATCAACCGGGTGCGCCTTTGCCGATTCAAGGTGGGGAAGGGTCCATGCACCAAAAAACTTCACGGCGGCTTCGGGCGAGGCCGAGGCCGGGGCATCCAGTTGCCCCCGGACCACCGAGCAAATGGCACACAGGCTTTGGCCATCCGCGGAATTGCCATGCAACTGGTGATGCAGGCTTTCGCTGGACGCGACTAGCGCCAGCAGCAGGGCCAACCCCGCCATCAAACCCGCGAGCGCGGGCTTGAGCCAGACGGACTGTCTCTGGAACGGCGACTGCATCACCCCAAGTTCAGCAGGGCGGATGCCGCTTGACAACCTTTTTCCCCAAAGAATTGATCTCCAACCTTGCCCACCCGCCCGGGCTCTGAAATAACCCCGTCATGCAGTCACATTTTGAATCCAAAGATCCGGAACGGCTCGCCGCCGCCCTCCAGCGGTTCGATGAGAAAAATGCCCACGATCCACATGTGGAGATCGCCGACGGAGCAGCCCATCCCCGCGAACGGATCTACGCCCAATGGCTCACCGACTGGGTGCTCAAACTCAACCCTGCCGCCAGCGAACCGTTACGCCTTGCGGCCCGCTGCCAGCACATCGCCCGCTGGCTCATACCGCGCGACTCGTACCCAATGACGCGCCCGGGTTATTTGCAATGGCGTGCGGACTTGAAGAAATTCCACGCGCAGAAGGCGGGCGAAATTCTCCGTGCCGTGGGCTATGACGATGACACCGTCCGCCGCGTGCAGGAGTTGAACCTGAAAAAGAATTTCCCCAACGATCCCGACAGCCGCGTCCTTGAAGACGCCCTGTGCCTCGTGTTTCTTGAGCGGCAGTTCGCCGCCCTCGCGGCGAAATCAGACGACGAGAAGATGATTAACGCACTCCAAAAATCATGGAAAAAGATGACGCCCATCGCGCACGCCGAAGCGCTGAAACTAAAGTATAACACACGCGAACAATCGCTCATCGAACGCGCTCTGGCCTGAAGCAGGCTACCCGGTCGCTTTGGATGCGAAACGGCGAATCGCTCACCAAACACCGCGTGCAAGAATGAGAACGGGGCACGGTTTCGACACTGCCAGACGAGTTGTTCAGCCAGAGCCGCATTCGGAGGTTTGCGTGAAATCATTCCCCCCGGCTGGAATGCAAAAGCAAGAAATACGAGAGCGTCCGGCGATTGACACGGGAAACCAGCCAGCGCAGTCTCCCTGCATGCCGACCTATGTGCCGCCATTTTCCATGAACCATCCAACCCCTTAGCGCCAAATCTCACCGAATTCTCTTATGCGAAAGCTCATCACGATCCTATGCTTTGCCGGCCTGTCGGCCGGCCCGACCTTTGCGGCCGAACCGGCGTCTGCCGCCGCCGGGGAGGTCATCGTCCCGCACGAAGTCATTCGGCTCTTCAACGGACGGGATCTTTCATCCTTTTATTCCTGGCTTGTGGATTTTCATCGCGAAGATCCGCACCGGGTGTTCTCGGTGGCGGACCAGGTGGATGGCGCGCCGGCCATTCGCATCAGCGGACAGCATTATGGTGGTTTGTACACAAAACAGCGATTTGCGGACTACCGGCTGGTGGCCGACTTCCGCTGGGGCCTCGCCACCTGGGGCAGCCGCACCAACGCCACGAAAGACAGTGGCGTGCTCCTCCACTGCTCGGGCCGTGACGGGAATTACTTCTCCAAAGACTTCAACGGCCCGTGGATGCGCTCCTATGAATTTCAAATCATCGAGGGCGGCGTGGGCGACCTCCTTGTGCTCGGCGGCTACGAACCGGACGGCACGGTTCAGAAATACTTTGCCACCGCCGCCGTGACCAAGGACCGCGATGGGGAGCCGTGCTGGAGCGCCCAGGGCACGACCAGTGTTTTTGAAACCGGCCGCGTCAATTGGTGGGGTCGCGACCCGGACTGGGCCGACAAACTCGGTTACCGCGGCCAGCAGGATGTGGAGAGTCCCGGCGGGGAATGGACGCATATCGAAGTGGTGTGCGCCGGCGACACCCTCGATTATTTCGTGAACGGCAAACGGGTGAACCAAGCCTCGCAACTCAGCCACAAGTCCGGTCAGCTCATCTTCCAATCCGAAGGCGCGGAGATTTACTTCCGTCGCATCGAACTCCATCCCCTGCCAACCACAAAATAGCTAATCCCGCACTTCCGGCGTTGCATGGCTCTGATGGTGTCCGCCTATTTAACAGACACACAAACGACAACCCAGGGCCACGGGATGCAATGCGCGTCTGACCCTTGCACTGGGATGCAGTGGTCACGCCCGCAGCGCGCCTGCGTTTCCATTGAGTGGGGATGAATCCGCACCACAACCGGAATACGGAAATGGCTGACCTACGCCGCATCACGGCAGCAGCACCACGCGATAATAGCGACTGACGTTCGTGAGTGACGCCGGATCGGTAATCGTCACCATACTGGTCACGGCCAGCACGTTGGTGAGCGTCGCCCATGTCGGGTCAGTCAACTCGTTCTTGTATTCGACGCGGTGCGTGCGTCCGGGTTGCGTGACAAAAGTGAGATCCAATCCGCTGCCGCCTTGACTCACCGTCGGAAAACGCGGCTGGTTGACGATGACGCCGGGCGAGCCGAGGTCACCGTTCACCGACGCAACGAAGGCGCCGTTGACGTTCGGCACACTCAGCGCACCAAAGGCCTGCCCCGCTGGATCGTAACCAAAGGACACACCGCGTGTGGCGGTGAAAAACACAGCCCCGGCAATCTTGTCGGTGTTGGTGTTGGCAGCGGCGTTCCAGACATTGATTGCATCGCTGGCTGCACTCAAACCCAAACCAGAACCGACATAAGTAAGAACCTGAAAACCGGAACGGAAATTCTGCGGCCCCCACCATTCGCGGAAGGCTTCTGACGTCATGTTTTCCACGAACACGATGGATTCACCCGGAACGATCGTCACGTCGTTCGTGATCCTATACGCGGCGCTCAACGACGCGGAGTCGTCATCGAACCGATACCCGCGCAGGTTCACGGCGAACGTATCGAGATTACTCAACTCCCACCAATCCTGATGACCCGCAACCCCGCCAGCTTCGCTCGACATTACTTCGGTAATGACGAGATTCGGCTTGGGCGTGAGGGTGAGCGTAGCGGAGAGATTCGTGGTGCCCGCGACGTTGCTGACGATGACGGAATACAGGCCCGCACGATTGGTCTGCACGCCGGTGAACGTGAGCTGGGAATTGGTCGCGCCGGCAATGTTAGTGCCGTCGCATTGCCACTGATAAACAGGCGCGGGACTGCCGGTGGCGGACACAGAGAAGGTCGGGCTTTGTCCGGGATAGGCCGCGAGGCTGACCGGCGCCAGCGTCACCACCGGCGGCGAGACGAAGAGGAAAGTGGCGGAATGCAATCCTGACCACGGACTGTCCTGCGGTGGCTTGTTCGCACCCGTCAGGTTGTGATGATTTAGGTTGCGCGCCCGGGCCAGAATGGTCGCGTTAGTGGGCAGGAGGACGGGGGCGACGTAAACCTGGGCTTCCGGCGCAAGACCGCCACCGATGCGGCGCGGGTCCGAGCCGTTCGTGGTGTAATAAATCGTGGCCCCGGCCGGCGCCGTCATGCTGAGCGCGAAGCCGGCAGATATCGCGCCCCCATCCTGGCTAAACAGCGGGCGGGCGAGGAAATTGGTGTCCATGAAGTCAAGCCGCGCAGCGTACCATTTCTTGAGAAAATCCACCTCACCCTGATACGTGCCGGGGAACGTGTTGGAGTACCCTGCGAACGCAACGACGCCATTGCGCGGCTTGGTCAGCGACGGCCAGCGGGCGGCCTCACGCGGCTGTTGCCGCCGCACCTGGTCGGCGAGGGCGTCAATCGCGGCATAAATGTGGTTCGTGGAGAGAACGTCCGTCCGTAGGATTTGGTAGCGGTCAATCCATTGCTGCCAGAAATCAATGTCGGTGAACATCCGCCCCCACCAGGTATAATTGAAAAAGTCCGTGCCCAGATCATCCGTAGCCGCACGCCAGACGCGTGGGTTAAAATCGCGTCCGTCCGTCGAGCCCTGCGAGCGGTCAAAATCCCAAGCGGGCCCAAAGTACAGTTTCCCATCGCGCGGCTTGTAGAAATAGGCGCTTAACCGCAACGCGTCCACGTTGAAACTCGCCACGTTCAGGATGTGATGATCCACCCAGGAATCCGTATCCACAAAGGCGCGAAAGCCGGTGGCGTAATTGGTGTAGCTTGCTCCGTTCAGCGCCGCACCGAAGGCGTCAAGGGAATCTTGCAGATACGATTTTTGCGGCGCACGCTGAGGCGTATTGATGTCCGCCTCCTTGGGGTAAACGTAGGCGATGCCCTGCCCGGCGGCATAAAAGCCGTTGTCGCCCGGATCCAGACGGTCAACCTTCATGATGTAACCGCCGGTAATGTCGGGCACGGCGATATCCTCCGGGTCCAGCTTCGCGACGTCCACGCGATTCTGGTCGCGCTTGATTTTTTCCTCGAGCACATAGATGCCATTGTAATTGGCGGGGGAAACCGACGTGCCGTCCGTGTTCAGATAAACCTCCACGAAGCGCGTGCGCGAGGCATAGCGACCGATTTCATTGCTCAACTGATAAGCCAGCGGGTTGTGCAGCAGCACCGGTTCAAAATTGTTTGGCGCGTAAAGCACCCAATCCGATTGGGCAGGCAGCCCCAACGGCGAATGATCCTCATCGTCATTAAATTCGTTCCAGAATTCCACGCTGAAGCTCTGCTTCGGAAGATTCTGCGTGCTCGAACCGCGTACATGGATCGAACCGCGCACGCTCAAAGTCGGCGCGTTTGTCAGCCAGGTGAGGCCGTTCTCGGGCTCGAAGAATGCATAATTGGCGAATTGCCGCACATCCACCGGCACCGCACCGCCGTTGAAATTATAGATGACAATGGCGGGGAGATTCGAATTGGTCGGCGCCAGGCTGGCATTGAGCCGGAGATAACTTTCGCTACGGATCGCACCCGGAAACAGCGTCGGCACGAATGCCCGCGCCCGCACCTGCAGGGAGGCATTGACGGCGATGGCGTTGGAATACAGCAGAGATGTTTCCGCCGGCGGGGTGCCATCCAGCGTGTAGCGGATGGCGGCGTTGGAGGAAGTCGTGGAAAGTTGCAGCGAAAACGGGTTGAGATAGGTCCCGCCTGCCCGCGCGAACTGCACGTCCGGCGCAAAACCCGCTCCGACCGTTGCGTTTGGCACGCCCGGCGTCGGCGTGTTAAAATAGCCCGTCAGATTCGGTGAAACCCGATCGCGCCCATAGGAGAAGCCGGCTAGTTGCGGCGGATAGACCGGTGAAAAGGCGGAGATGATATTCTGCCCGGCATCCACCAATGCGAGAAACTCGCCCGCCGCGTCGAGCTGGAAATTAGCGTGCAGTTGCCCCGTCGCGTTGGTGCGATCTTTGCCCGAGGCGAACACCAGCAGGTAACTGTGGGCTGAAAGCGTCACATTCGGCAGCCGCCATTTCTGCAAGTCCAATGCATCGTCCGTGAGCGCCCAACCGCTCAAATTCAAGTCGTCATCGGTGGGATTGAGCAGTTCGATCCAGTCTGAATAATCGCCATCCTCGTCCCGGATCGAATTCACATTCTCCGCCATGAACTCGGAAATCTGGATGTCCGGCACCGGCGCATTGGGGTCGAGGCGGTATGTCCAGCCACCGCCGGCAAAACTATTTCCCGCCAAGTCTTGGATGCCCTGCCCCGGGGCCCAGGCCAACTGCACCGTGCCCGTCGGCGGCTGGGGAAATTCAAAAATGTATTGCGAGGCCGTAAAGGCCGTGAGGTTGGTGGCCGGACTGCCATTGATCAACAAGGCCGCCGCTGCGACATTCGTCACGGCTTCGTCGAAGTCAATTTCGACATCACGCAGATAGCGCACGGTGGCGCCGGGCGCCGGAATTGAACCTGCCGTGGGCGGCGTTGTGTCCAACGTGTAATCCAGCGTCAGCCAGATGAGAAAATCGGAACTGTCGCCGAGTGATGAGTTGAAAGCCTGAACGGTGATGACGTTTGTGCCCGGCAATAGATAATCGTGGGGACCGGCCAGCACGAAGTTCGTCACCGGAATGGGCTCGGTCAGCGCACCCGAAGCCACACCATTGTAGGCGAGCTCACCGTCCGGCAGGTTGAAGCGTACCACTTCGGTGCCGTTGATCCAGGCGATGAAGCCGTCGTCGCTACGGGCAGCAAGCTGCAATTCGGCCAGCGCCGCAAAGTTGGTAACCACGAACGTCTTTCGCAGAAAAACACAGGTGTAGCTCCCCGGCATGTCGAGCAACTCCGTGTTGCCCGTGTAACCGCTGACCGAGGTGTCCATGTCGTAGTAAAACGGCGCCGTTCCGAAACTCCAACCCGCGTCCGCGAAATCCACCGCCCGCCACGCCGCAGGGTCCGGGGTGGATGCCTCGACCGTGCCTTTGAGAAAGCGCCAGACCGAATTGGTGGAGAAAATCGGCGCCGCCGTCGCCGCGAAAACCATCGTCCCGAAACACAAAACCGTAAAAAACTTCTTCATAGCCGTACCACTCAATCCCATAAGACCTGCCCGCGACCGCAATAACGCATGTGTCATCTTATCGGCGTGCCTGGAGCAAAAGTCAAATGGCAAGGGATCGAATAGAACGGAGCGGCCCTGATTTCTCCATCGCTCCCTATCCGGCGGGGCGGACTTGGATGACACGGGAATTTGCGGCTGGACAGGTTTGGGGGTGCGGAGTATTTGAGACTTCATGGTTTCGGGCTTCCATTTGGCAGATTCTTTGAAATACCGGGCGAAACCCTGGGGTCCGGCAGACCAAGACCCCTCGGGGAGCAAACCCGGTTTCCGGAACACAGTTATCCCGATCGCCGCAGTTACTCGAAAACAACAACCCAAACAACGATAATGCACCATGAAGAAACTGATTGTTTTCATCCCGGTCGCACTCGCAGCCCTGCTCGGCCTCAGTGGCTGCGTGGCAGCTATTGGCAATCGCGATGCGCAACGCGCCAACGCCAGCACCTTGGGCCAGCAGTTGATTGATTTGAAAAGGGCCAAGGATGTGGGGGCGATCACGGAGGGAGAGTACGAACGCGAAAAAGCCCGGCTGCTCGAGAATAAATAACTCCCGGAGGGCTGCGACCTCGGGCCCCACTATTAGGGCCAACCCGGGGATGGTCGTGGTTATTTGGCGCCCGCCCTACCCGCCTGCGAACAGTAAGGATATGGCCGCGACTTACTGGAGCGGCGAAAGGTAGCAAAAGGCCGAGGACTATTCCAACGGCTTGCGCTGGCCGCATGGCGCGCTAGACTACCGGCAATGAAATTTCTTCTGGCGATTCTTGCCTACGTGCTGATCGGCGCGGTTCTGTCCTGGGGAATGCTCCTCGCCGTGAACGGCAAGCCGTGGTTGCTTGTCGGCGGCGGCATCGCCTATCTGACCGCCCTGAGCAAGATCGGCTGCGCCTCGCACTGAGCCACACGACTATTTCGAAGGTGCCGGCACGGGATAGTTTTGTTGGATGACCCGCAGGATGCTGCTCCAGCTTTGCCCCGTCTGGTCCGCCAATCCCGCCGCCACGCCGGTGGTAAACGCCGTAGCCGCCGAGGTGCCCACGACGTACCACTGACGGTTGGCAAAGGAAACAACGTTCGCATCCGGCGCAACCACGTCCACGAAGCTCCCAAAATTCGCGTAGCTCGAAATCTTCGCCTTGTTCCCGCCCGTCACCGCAGTGACCTCAGCATACGCCGCCGGATAGTACGGGGTGCTGACCGGCTCGTTGCCCGCCGCGGCAAATAACACGACGCCGCGCGCCGCCACGGCGGCGACCAAATCCTGAAGCACCGGGCTGTTCACCGAGCTGCCGAGACTCAGATTGATTGGATTCGCACCGCTGTTGACCGCCGCCACGATGCCAAGGGCGACGTTCCAGGTGGTGGTTTCACGGTTTGCACCGTAAACGTCCACCGGCAGGATTTGGACGGAGGTGTTGCCTTTCGTCACCGCCTCCAAGCTGCGCAAAATCGTCTCCGCCATCGAAGTTCCATGCATCGGTGAATTCGGATCAAGGGCGACCGCGCCAGCGATGGACAACTGTTTGAGCAGGAAGGCGTCGAGGTTGCCGCCCAGTGGTTGCACCGCCGTGTCCACCAGCCCCACGATGACCCGCCCGGAATCGCCCGGGGGCCTGAGTTGCAACGAAAGCGCCGCCGGTCCCGCCCCGGTGAACTCACGTGTAGGTTGCGGGCGCTCGAAATAGTAGTTGTAATCCACCGAAGCGACGCCCGTCGTGTCGGCCAGAAGCTTTCGCGCGTTATCCGCCGCCGCCTCATCCCCAAATTCCAGACGATAGGTGTTGAGCTCTGGAATCCGACCCGTCACTTTGGCGCCAAACAACCGCGCCAACTGCTCGATATCCCCGCCGGGTTTGAGCCGGACGATCAATTCGTTCGGCACGCGCTTGGGCTGACAAGCCTCCTCCTTTTCAGAGGCCGCGCGTATCAACTGGGTCGCCCGGTCCCGCGCGGTGCGAAACACATAGAATCGCGCCGGACCGTTGGTCTGCGGCACGAGGGCGTAATTCAGTTCGCCGAGCAGCAACCGGAGCGCTTCACCCGAAGGAAGATTCTTGAACTTGACCGAGGCCGGTTGTTCGAGGTCCGGCTCGACGCGAACCTGCCAGCCGGATTGCGCGGCAATGGCCTCCAATAAGCCCAGCAACGGCCAACCGCGAACGTCAGCGGTTACACGATCACCGGAATGGTTCCAAATCAGCAGATTAGTGGACGCTTCAACCGACGCGCCCCCCAAGCCGGCCAGAAGGCCGGCCAGTGCCAGAAGGCGTTGCCAGCTTGGTTGCATTGGTTTCAATGTGGGTTGGACGCCGAATCCCCAAACGTGTTCAATCCCGAAGGTCAAGGGCTCGCAACCCGATAATAGCGCTCCGGTGCAGCGTGGTTGGTCTCCGACCACCGACCGATGGAATTGGTCGGTGTTACTACCGCGCGCGGAATGAAGGTATCGGCCAAGCTCGTCGCGCTCAAGACCCGATATGCACGGCCCGCGATGGCCGGCCAAGTCAACAGAGGTGCCGGCCCGAGAGCGGACACGTTAAAGAGCGGCTCCGCGCCAACAATCCGAACCCATTTCGTCTCTGTTCGATACTGCTTGCCGTCCGAGCGGGTGATGAGAGCAAAGAACGGATGCAAGCCGACCCCGAGATAGTTGGCCCCGACGGCGAAAGTTGTTGCAGCAACATTGTTGGATATAGCGAACAAGCCGCCGGTGGTGAATAGCTCAATCTTTGCAATGTTGTTGGTATTGGCAAAGACAGCGAATTGGAGCGTGGCTTCGAGAGCGGTGTTCGTGTCACCAAGCAGCATGGTGAAATCGGCGGACCATGAATTGTTCTGGATGCGGACGTTTTGGGAGATGCGCTTCTGCGTGCGAACATGGCTCCCCTCGTAAGCAACGACCGTCAGTTGGTGGTAGCCATCGGCGCTGGTGGCGGTGTTGAAGGGAAACGTAAGGCTCAAGTTGGTCAGGCCGGCGGTGAGGTAGAGGTGATTGCGCGGGCGCAGATCGGCAAGATTCCCCTCCAATCGGAGGGTGGTGGTCGGCGAAATCGTGAATGACCCAGTCAACCAGACTTGCAGTTGTGCCGCAGCGATGCCCGGTGAGCGCACTCGCAGATTGAATTGCCCATAGGGTTGCTCGTCAGCGAGGATTCCGGTCACTAGGTCTTCCGCAATCACCCCATCGGCGGCCTGAAGGCTGGGGTCGGCATTGACGGCGGCGAGGAATGATTGCACGAAGCCCGCAAATGTCGCGCTTCCAGACTGATTGGTAAACGCGACACTGAAACCGGCCCCATTGGTCTTGGTCCCGGTGAGTTTCAGGTAATCTCCAATCGCCAACGACCCCACCACGGCGTACTCACGCAGGCCATAGGCCTCCGTATCGAGCAGGTTCGTCCGACTTGCGCGGATAAAGGAGGTTAAAACCGCAGCGCTGCCAATGTGGTTGCTCACCGCGACCGAGATGGCCGCGCCAGGCGTTGCCGCGTCCAACCCCTGCAGTTCAATCCGGTCGCCGTGGGCAAACGCCGCGACTCTGGTCGCATTCCGGTAAGTGGCTTCGTTAAGCCGGAGGACGAGATTGCTGGTCACGGAACGTAGCGAGGCATTGGCGGGCACCGCGTAATTGGTGCGAAAACCGTTGAGCGTTACGTAGAGGATGTTGTTTGTGCGCGGGGGAACATTGGTGATCGTCCCAGCCCACTGATCATCCACGAACAAATCTACGATCTGCACTGGCCGGTCGGTGGATAAGGAACTGAAATTCAGCGTGAGGTTGGTCGTGCCACTGATGACGGCCCCGGCCAGCGGCTGGCTCCAGTTACCCTGGCACGGTTGGGCAAACGGGGCGGCAAGCGGTTCTCCCACCAATAATCCCTGATACGGGTTGGTCAGGCTCTGGTAGTAGCATTCGGCCATGCTGAAGCCGCGGGCCTGATAGAAATAGTTTTGCGGCGCAGGAAACTTCTGCAAATAAGCACACGGCTCCACCACCGTTCCATAGCTGGCCGTGGCCCCCGCATTCAGAAAATCCAGCGCATCCGTATGACCGCTGTCTTCGAAAATTTTCCCGCCAAAGGACGTCAGGCTGTCGGCCATGGCGCCGGGGGCGAAACCGCCATAAATCGCGAGCGCGTAGGAACCGTTGGCATAGCCAAGCATGTCCCCCAACCCGAAAGTCGTGTCGGTGTTGGTGCGCATGGCGTTCAGGACACCGTCCACCTGGATATTGAACAGGGCGTTGTCATACAAAGCATAGCGCACATTGCGATTCACATCCTCGCTCTTGGCGAGGTAGACCCGCTGGGTGGGCAGCGAACCATCACTCGCCAAGCCACGTTCCACCACGGCCTTGGCCTGGGTCAAGTTGCTCGAGGTCAACATCATCACGAGCCAGGAATTGCTCATCGTGTTTATGGGTGGAGCCTGGCGGAAAACCCCTTCGCTCCCCGCGTAGCGATTAGTGCTGCCCGGCGCAAGATTGCAGGACGGAAACCCCTCTGGACATTCGGTGGCGCAGCCGTCCGGCTGAAACCCATAAAACAACGCCGCCGTGGTACTGTTGATGCCGCTGGTCGCCGACGAACCCGTCGTGAGCGTGACGCGATACGGAATATCCATCGAGAGCAGGACCACTTCGATCTGATTCGTGAGTCGGCGGCTGGCCAGCATCGCACTTAAAGGCGTGCGCAAAAACGTGTCGAAGTCGGATGCCGTCCAGTCAGCGTTACCGCCCGGCCAACTAATACGCAAAACGTTTTGCGACGGCACCCCTCGCTTCTCGCAGTAGTAATTGCCCAGCTCGACGGAGTTGGAGCTGTTCTGATTGACGACCACAGCCACGTTCAGTCCGCTGCCGCCCGCCACCACGCGGATCGCCAGGGCAAAGCCAGCCAAAATCAACACAGCGGTACGCTTCCAAGGCGTCACACGGGCAGCTACGGTTTTGGTATTGCTGGCGTGAAAGGTGCGATTCATGAAAAAACGCCAATCGCGCGGCAATTGGCGTTCACAATTTCCCCGCCGGCTGACTAGCCGGACAGCGCACCCGCCGCCCGCGCCGACTGGTTGAAAACGAGTTTCTCCTTGTTGCTGGTCACCCGGATTGGATCGCCCTCGTGGAACTGTCCGCGCAGAATCTCTTCGGCCAGCGGATCTTCCAGGTAACGCTCCACAGACCGACGCATGGGCCGGGCGCCGTATTGAGGATCGTAGCCCTTTTCGACCAGAAAATCTTTCGCCGCCTCGTCGAGTTCCAGTTGGATGTTCTTGCCCTTCAGCCGCTCGATCACCTTGCTGACTTCCAGACTCAAAATCTCGATCAAGTCCGGCTTGGTGAGCGACCGGAAGACGATCACATCGTCCAGCCGGTTGAGAAACTCGGGGCGGAAAACCTTCTTGGACTCGTCGAGGATTTTTTCCCGCATCTTCTCATAGCTGTTCTCGTCGGTGATCGGGGAAAAGCCAAGCGTCGATTGCTTCTTGATTGTGTCCGAACCGACGTTGGACGTCATCAGGATGATCGTGTTCCGGAAATTGACCACACGGCCCATGTTATCCGTGAGTTTGCCCTCTTCGAGAATCTGCAGGAGCATGTTCCACACGTCGGGGTGTGCTTTTTCGATCTCGTCAAACAACACGACGGAATAGGGCTTGCGCCGAACCTGCTCGGTCAGCTGGCCGCCTTCTTCGTAACCCACATACCCGGGCGGCGAACCCACAAGGCGTGAAACATTGAACTTTTCCATGTACTCGCTCATGTCGAGTTGAATGAGCGATTTGGAGTCGCCAAACATTTGCTCCGCCATGGTGCGGGCCAGCAACGTCTTGCCCACGCCGGTGGGGCCGAGCAACAGAAAGGTGCCGATGGGGCGGCGTGGATCCTTCAAGTCGGCGCGAGATCGCCGCAGCGCTTTGCAGATCGCGGAAACGCCTTCACGTTGACCGATGACAACTTTGGCCATTTCGCCTTCAACCGCCAACAGGCGCTGCATTTCGTCCTGCCCCATGCGCTGCAAGGGGATGCCGGTCCACTTGGCGACGATGTGCAGAATCTCCTCCTCGCCCACGACGACGCGGTGTTCCTCCCGGCTGGTGCGCCAGTCCCGCATGATCGTTTCCAGTTTCTCCTTGGTCTGTTTTTCCTGGTCGCGCATGTGCGCCGCGCCTTCGAAATCCTGATTCTTGATGGCCCGTTCCTTCTTCACCTTGAGTTCTTCGATCTCAGCTTCGATCGTTTTGACTTCGGGGGGCCGTGTCATCGTGCTGATCCGCGCACGCGAACCGGCCTCGTCCAACACGTCAATCGCCTTGTCGGGGAGAAAACGATCCGTGATATAACGGTCGGAGAGCTTGACCGCCGCGGCGACCGCATCATCCGTGAATTCCGCCTTGTGATGCTCTTCATATTTCTGGCGGAGGCCTTTCAAAATCTCGATGGCGTCCTCGATGGACGGGGCTTCGACCCGAACCGATTGGAAGCGGCGCTCCAACGCGGCATCTTTTTCAATATACTTGCGATACTCGTTGAGCGTGGTCGCGCCGACGCATTGCATCTCTCCGCGGCTGAGCGCAGGCTTGATGATGTTCGAAGCGTCCATCGTGCCTTCCGCCGAACCGGCGCCCACGATGGTGTGTAACTCGTCAATAAAGAGAATGATGTTCTTGGCCCGACGGATTTCGTCCATGACCGCTTTGATCCGTTCCTCAAACTGGCCGCGATACTTCGTACCGGCGACCATCAGCGCTAGGTCAAGAGTGATGACGCGCTTTTCGCGGAGCAATTCGGGCACATTACCCTTGGCAATCTCCTGTGCGAGGCCTTCGACAATGGCGGTTTTGCCCACGCCAGCTTCGCCCAACAACACCGGATTGTTTTTCGTCCGCCGGCAGAGAATTTGAATGACGCGCTCAATTTCATTCTTGCGGCCGATGACCGGGTCCATATCGCCCTTGCGGGCAAGTTCCGTCAGGTCGCGGCCAAAGGCCTTGAGGGCGGGGGTTTTGACTTCGCCTTTCTTTTCGCTGGGCCCGGGCTTCTCGGGATTGTCCCCAGCCGCCTGCGGTTCGTCCTGCGCGGCGAAATTAGGATCCAGCTCCTTCAGAATCTCCTGGCGCGTTTGCTCAATATCCACTTCCAAGTTTTTCAAGACGCGCGCGGCCACGCCGTCACCTTCGCGCAGCAAACCGAGCAGGATGTGTTCGGTACCGACATAGGTATGGTTCAGAGCCTTGGCTTCTTTGGAAGCGAGGGCGAGCACTTTCTTGACACGGGGAGTGTATGGAATATTGCCGATCATTTTCTGATCGGGACCGGTGCCGACCTGTTTCTCGACTTCCATGCGGACGGTTTCCAGGTCGAGGCCCATCTTCTGAAGCACGTTGACCGCAACCCCCTGGCCGAGCTTGATCAGGCCCAGCAAGAGGTGCTCCGTACCGACGAAATTGTGATTGAAACGATCGGCTTCCTTGCGCGCGAGTGCGAGCACCTGCTGCGCGCGCGGCGTAAAATTGTTCATGGCTTCTTCGCTCATAGGTTTGCAAGTTGCTATGATTATCCGGCTTTGTCCAATCC
>JADLHS010000439.1 GCA_020848635.1 Limisphaerales bacterium | reverse complement strand
CAGGAGAAGCGCTACGAGCGCGTTGGAGACGACCGGACGCGGCTTGCCAACGTGCGCATCGTCGGGGCCACCAATCGCGATTTAAAGAAAGCGGTGGCGACGGGTCGCTTTCGGGAGGACCTCTATTACCGGTTGCACGTTTTCCCGATCCATGTCGTCCCCCTGCGCGAACGGAAGGATGACATCCCGCTTCTGGCGAAGCACTTCGTCGAGTTGTCCGTGAAGGAATTGCGCTGCCAAAAACCCCGTTTGACGCGCGCCAGCGTCGCTGCGCTTCAGAATTACGCCTGGCCGGGAAACATTCGGGAGTTGCGCAATGTCACCCAACGCGCCGTGATATTGGCGCGCGGCGGGCCACTGCATTTTGACCTCCCAGTGACTCATTCCGCACTGACGCCAATTGCCTCCACGCGCCAGTCGGGCAGCCCTCCGGCCCTCGGGTTTCTCACCGAAGCGGAAATGCTGCGCCGCGAACGCGAGAACCTGATCGCCGTCCTCGACCAAGCCGGTTGGAAGATCAAAGGGGTTGACGGGGCGGCGGAACTTCTGGGCGTGAAGCCGACCACGTTGCTCTCACGAATAAAAAAGATGGGACTGCGGCGAGCTAATTCCGATTCCGATCCGCTGGCGCCGGCTTCGCCAGATCGAGCGTGATGACCGTCGCGAGCAGATTTCCTGGCTTACCGGGAACGTCAATCGTCACCCCGCTGGCATTTTCCGCGAACTTCAGCTTCTTGCCACCGTCGAGCAGGGTCGCTTTAAGTGGCTTGCCGGTAACGCCGGTAACGACCAATTTTCCGTCGGTGGGCCAGTCGAAGACGTGAAAGAACAGGCGAGTTTGGCCGTTGCTGCGTTGCTTCTGAGTGCAGCGACCCCATGCAGGTTTCCCAACTGGGCTGGCCTGGGTTCCATAAATTGAGTCGCTGTTCTTGTCCATCCAATGACCAATGCCTTCGAGCCGCTCAATTGCTTGATCGGGGAAGGTGCCGTCCGGGCGCGGCCCGATGTTGAGGAGAAAATTCCCGCCCTTGCTGGCTATATCGATCAGTTTGCGCACCAAATCCTCGGTGGATTTCCACTGCGTATCGGCGGCGTTCCAGCCCCAATGGCGATTCATGGTCATGCACGACTCCCAATCGACGCCAGGTATGCCTTGATCCGGAATTTCCTGCTCCGGGGTGCCGAAGTCGCCGCGAAAGCCGCCTTCCTTGGTCTGGCCCGCCATGCCGTGGCGGCCTTTGTCCACGCGGTTGTTGATGATGATATTCTTGTTCAGACCGCGCACGTAGTCGTCGAGGTCCTGCCCCATGGCATGCGTCCAGGTGTCTTCCCACTCCCCGTCAAACCAAAGTACGCCCGGGTTGTAGCCGCTGACAATTTCCTGGAGCTGGCTTTTGAGATAACCGCGGAACCGGTCGAAGTCGGCGCCATCCGTAGAGCGGGTGGCTTTCTCCCAATTGCGCCGCGGCAGATAATCCGGATGGTGCCAGTCCATGATCGAGTGGTAGGTGCAAAAGCGGACGTCTTCCTTGCGACAGGCGGCGCTCAGTTCCTTGAGAATGTCGCGCTGGAAAGGTGTCGCCATGACGTCAAAGTCGGAAACTTTCGAGTCCCAAAGGGCGAAACCGTCATGGTGCTTGGAGGTGATGACCAGATACTTCATCCCGGCGCGGCGCGCGAGTCGGGCCCAAGTGTCGGGGTTGAACTTCACCGGATTGAATTGGCCGAGAAACTGATCATATTCCGCAAGCGGGATTTGCGCGCTCTCGCGAATCCACTCGGCGTGGTCCGTCTTGCCTTTCCATTCCCCGGCGGGAATGGCGTAAAGTCCCCAATGAATGAACATGCCAAACCGAGCCTCCCGCCACCACTCCATGCGCGCGTCATGCGCCGCCGGAGTCTCGGCGGGCAACCCCGGTTCGACTTTGCTCGGCTGGCCGTGACCGCCAGACGGGGTTGCGGTCGGTTTGGAAATGCAGCCGGAGCTCAGGATCAGGAGGCTCAGCCCAACGATCAACAAGGGTGTCTTCATAATGCTGTCGGCCATCAAACGTCAGAATCGGTCGCGATGCAAGCCGATGCTTCATGACAGACTGGACCATTTCCGGTCACGGATCGGGCGCCGCGAACATCGCCGCCCCACGATGCGCGACGGCGCGGTCATTTGATATTGGGCACGGCGAACAGCACGCCGCCGAAAAACAGCCACGCGAGGATCAGCGTCCAGATCACGTTGAACGCCTGCGCGCCGATGAACGCAAATGCCGGCCGGCCGCCCTCCATTCGCACCAGATCGGTCAGTTTCGTTTCGAGCCCAATGGACACGAACGCCAGCGCAAACCAGAAATTCCGCAGCCCGGTCAGCAGGCCCTTGGTGTCTTTTACCAATGCGCTGTCCAAGGCGAAAGAGAACACCAGTGACGCCGCCATGAACCCGAGCACGAACTTGGGAAACCGTTCCCAGATCACCCGCACGCTGGGCCGTTGCCCCCCCGCTCCGCGCTGGCGCATGGTCCACCATATGGACAGCACGAACGCCGCCGCGCCGAGGAGCACGTTCTGCGAAAACTTCACGATCACACCGGTCTTCATCGCCGGCTCGCTGATCAAGGCGCCCGCCGCCACCACCGAACCACTCGTATCCAGCGTGCCGCCCATCCAGGCCCCGGCGACGATTTCGGGCATGTGAAAGAATTTCACCACCCACGGCATCAGGATCATCATCGGTACCGCCACGATGAGCACGAGCGAGGTGACGTAGGAAAGCTTCTTGCGGTCACCTTGGATGGCCCCGCAGGTCGCGATGGCCGCCGACACGCCGCAAATGGACACCGCGGAGGAGAGCATCACCGCGAATTCGTCATCCACCCGCAGCCGCCGCGCGAGCCAGAAGCAGAAATACCAAACCACCGTCACCACCAGGATGGATTGGGCCAGGCCGAGCACGCCCGCCTGCATGATTTCCTGGAAGAGGATCCCCGCGCCCAAAATGACCAGGCCGGTCTTGATGTAAAACTCCGTGCGCACCGCCTGGCTCAGCCAGGCCGGGAGCGGGAGCGTGTGGTTTAACAGCAAGCCCAGCCCGAGCGCGAAGATGACATATTCGAGTCCCAATTCATTGGCCACGGAATTGCCCGCCAGCATCTGGGCGACCCAGGCGAGGGCGAACACCAGGGGAAAGCCAAGGATGAATCCCGTCACGCGCCCGCCCAGCAGCCGCACCACCACCGCTGCAATCCCAAAGTAAATCAGCCCCAACCCGGCTGCCCGCTGAAGATTACCCACGCTGAGCACTGCGCCCAGCGTTCCCGTCCGTTTGCTCTGCAAAGGCGCGATGAATTTCAGCACCGGCTTGCCGGTTGCCGGCACGCTCACCTTATCGACCGCTGTCTCCACCTGTCTGGCCGCCGCACGGATTGCCCCCGCGTTCGCACCCGCCAGCGCGCTCTTGAGTTCGGAAAGGGCTGTGGCCAGTCCGGCTTCCCCCTGTCGGGTCACCTCGATCTGCAACGCGTCCAATTCCGCCGACCGCGCCTGCAACGCGCCGGCCTCGGTGGCGAAATGCGTCGCGGTCATCCAGTTGAACCCGGGCAGCGTTGGGCGCCAGAAAGCAACCACGGCGGCGATCAGCAGACCGCCCACGATTACGGCGAGCCAATCTTCATTCTGCCACCAACGGGGCGGGGCGGGTGGTTGTGATGGAGTTTCCATTTTTGTGATTCCAAAAATGGATGGGAACCTTGCGAGCGTAAACTCAAAACGCCCTTAAACTCCAAAATGCACATGAACCGCCACTAAAAGGTAGCCGACGTGAGGTGGCGGAACCCCTCGCGGTGTGAGGACCATCCGCCTCCCGGCGTCGGCGAGAAGGATGTGCCTCAAAAACCCGGATTAACCCGCCCGTTTGGCGTTCCAATCGTAGCTGCGGCTTTCACCGCTCCAATCGGAATCAATCTTGCCTTTGATGGCGTTGCCGTCGAGTTTGCCGTGAAATTTGGAAGTCTGCGTTTTGCCGTCCCGTTCGCGGGTCACCTTCAAGGAAATCTGGTTATCCTTGATCAGGCCATCGGCGATGGGGGCTTCGTTGTCACCCATGACCACGACGCCAGCCAGTTTGTCCCCGTCTTGCTTGAGCTTCAAACTGAGATCAATCGAATCGCCCTCGGCCGTGACGAGCACCCAATTCCAAGTGCCGGTGGCGCTGGCCTTTTCCCGGGTGGCATTCCAATCGTAATTATGATCCTCCCCACCCCAATCCGAGTGGATCTTGCCCTTGATTGCATCGCCGCCCAGCGTGCCCTTGTAGGTGGAAGTGAACTTGGTGCCATTGGCATCCACGGGGATTTTGAAGGAAATGGCATCGGCAACCACCTTGCCCTCGGTGATCGGCGCTTCAAATTCACCGACCTTGACCTTGCCGGTTACTGTTTCTCCGTCCTGTTTCAACTCCAGCACGAGATTCATGGTATCGCCGCTTTCGATTGTAAGCGCGTATTTCCAATTACCGGTGGCACTGGCATTCCCTGTCCCCGCTTCCGTCACCCGCGTGGCGACCCAGTCCACCGTGCGGTCTTCCCCACCCCAATTGGACTGCAGCTTGCCCTTCAAGCTGTCACCGTTTGCCGTGGCCACCACTTTCATGGTGATCTTTTCGCCGTTCCGTTCGCGGGTCACTTTTAGGGAAAGCTGATCGCCCGTTAACTTGACCTCGTCCATCGGAAATTCATTGCCGTTCCGGCCGCTGACCGTGCCGCTGAGTTGATCGCCCGCTTGTTTGATTTTCAAGCTGGACTGCATGGTTTGCCCATCCGAGGTGGTGAAGCTGAACTTCCAAGTCCCGATGACGTTGGCGTCCGCCGCCAGGGCGGACGAACCAAGCCAACTGACCACCAGCGTGAGCGCACTCGTGAACGCGAATTGTTTGAGGCAGGGATTGCGAATCATCATAAACGATTTTTTGTTTTAACTAATGAATTGGTTTAGCTCGGACCGCACCCCGACTGTGTAGGCTGAAACGCGTCATGGAGTCAAACTTCTTACCAGCCGGCCAAAGCAAATGATTACCCCGACTTCCGGCCAATCCCAACACCCGACACTCCAAGCAACCAGCGAACGACTCAGCCGCTCCGCGGAGGGAGCGCGCCGGGGCGAGGGCGGGCCTTCCCTCAAACATCGTCGGAATTCTCACCACCCGTCACTAAGGGACGCCGCCCGCCTTAGTCCCGCAGGACGTGGCAGGTGTAGCCGCCCGGATTTTTCACGAGATACTTTTGGTGATAGTCCTCGGCGGAATAGAATTTTGATGCCGCCGTAATCTCCGTCGTGATCGGGCGATTGAACTTTTTCGCCTGCTCCAGCTTCGCTTTCACGCTCTTGGCGATCTTCTTCTGCCCTTCGCTGGTGTAGAAAATCGCCGAGCGATATTGGGTGCCGACGTCGTTATGCTGCCGGTTCAACGTCGTGGGATCATGCATCCGAAAGAAATAGCCGAGCAATCCCTCGTAACTGAGCCGCGCCGGATCAAACACTACTTCAATCGCCTCGGCATGACCAGTGGCGCCGGTGCAAACCTCCTTGTAGGTCGGATCCGCGGTTTTGCCTCCCGAATAACCCACGGTCGTTTTGATGACGCCGGGCAGTTGGCGGAGGATTTCTTCCATGCCCCAGAAACAGCCGCCCGCCAGAATGGCCGTTTCCGTCGTCGGCGCTTTAACCAATCCCGCCGCCACGAACGGCGCGAGGAGTTGGCCATATCCGGCTTGCTCCATCTCGGCCACCGGGATGAACTTCAAGGATGCCGAATTGATGCAGTAACGCATCCCACCCTGATCGCGCGGGCCGTCGTCGAACACATGGCCCAGGTGCGAATCCGCCACCTTCGAGCGTACCTCCGTTCGTTCGTAACCAATCGCGGTGTCCTTCTTCTCGGCGATCTCCGTGCCTTGAATCGGCCGCGTAAAACTCGGCCACCCGGTGCCGGAATCAAACTTGTCCAGCGAACTGAACAGCGGTTCGCCCGACACGATGTCCACGTAAATGCCCGGTTTGTGGTTATCCCAATATGCGTTACGGAACGGCGGCTCGGTGCCGCACTTTTGCGTGACCGCGAACTGCTCGGCGGACAATTTCTGTTTCAACCGGGCCGGGTCCGGCTTCTTAAAATCATTCATGGTTGCTTTCGGGTTGGAGGTCGTTTCATTCGCGGCAGCGGCGGCCTTGGCGTTGCGCACCACGGCGACGGCACCGAGTGCCAACCCCACTGCCACCGCGATTCCTGCAATTTTGACCGAGTTCATACGCGTTTGACGATTCAGTATAGCTTACGTTCAAGATTCAGCGCCGACAAATCTTTACTGGGGGCCGCGTAAACGTCGGCTTACCCAGTTAATCTCAAGTCCAGCAGATTGGGTCACGACCGCCCTCACCCTAGCCATCTCCTCCGAGGAAAGGGAACAGCATTTTTCCGCTGGCGGCATGCTCGATGATCGGTGCACCGACCCAGCTACCGGTTTTCGAGCGAGGCGGCGAATGCTTCTCCTTCTCCCGGGGGAGCAGGCCGGGATGAGGGCGAGTGTTCAACCGATTATGTTCTCAACCGGTACGGAGGTAATGAAAGCGCGAAGCAGGACGGAATTGCTGAACCGGCAGTCGTCACCAACGGAGCGCGGCTGGGTGCCGGAGCACCAGCCGCAGCCCTGGTGGCTTTTTCAGGACCAAGACGTTTGCACGGCGCTGCGGCTGGTCTTTCAGACACAGCCACGCTCCGTTCAACGCCACGAGGTCATTTTGCCGGATAGCGCCAGACCCAGTCGCCCTCGGTCAGGTTCACGGACTTGCCTTCATCTCTCCTGTACACGGTTTTGCTGTCTTTATTGAGCGGGCCAAAGCCGCCATC
This sequence comes from Limisphaerales bacterium, assembly GCA_020848635.1. Lineage (GTDB taxonomy): Bacteria > Verrucomicrobiota > Verrucomicrobiia > Limisphaerales > JADLHS01 > JADLHS01. The sequence goes on along the minus strand of JADLHS010000439.1, from coordinate 1,253 downwards.
GTCCTTCTCGTTCCAACCGATCGAATAAAGCACGAAGCTGCCATCGTCGGTGCGGCGGTATTTGAGGGGCTGGCCGTTGATGACGTCGTGCGGGAGTTTGGTGATGAACTGCGGTGCGAGGGCGTCGAGCGTTTCAGGATATTGATTGTGGGCAAGGCGATAACGCTCCAGGCCACAAGCCACGCGGGCGAGGTCAACTTGCGTTTGGCCGTAAGCGAATTTGCACGCAAAGGGCAGCGCATCGCCGAACGTGGCCTCGGACAACGTTAGAAACTGAACCAGAGTCGAATAAGGACCTTTTGCTTCCCGCTTTGCGGAAAGAGCCGCTTCGGATTTTTTCGGAGACACGGTTCTTGTGTGAACGTCAACGGCAGAAAGAATGTAATCGTCATCCAGCCGGGAACTGACCAGTTGATTTTGATAAATCCACCCCTTGGGAGCAATGCGTGCGAGGAAGGCAAAGCGCCAAAACTCTTTGGCGGAACTCTGCGAATCGGAGAATTGTTGGATCCCGTCCATATCTGCCCTCGTCATGTTTGCCCATAGCCCATGGATGGAACGTTCGCAGCGCATTGCAAGTTGGTAACCAGCCAGCAAATCCACGGACTGCAACTGCTGTTGCAGCAATGTCAGCTGCGCGTCCGAAAACTGGTGGCGAGCTTGTCCTTCTTTCAACGGCTGAAGGATGATTTCGTTGCACGCCATTCGGACCAGTTGCGAAATGAGGAACGGTTCGCAACCAATGGAGTCAGCAAGCCGAAAACCAAGCTCAATGTCGGCAAGTCCGTCAGCGGTTTGGCCCGCGGCCAATCGCGCTGCGGCCCGGACTTGCAACAACATGGTGATGCGTTTGGCGTTGGCCAAGTGAGGCAGGAGAATCCCCCAAGGCGAATTCAGATCATATTGGATAGGCCAACGAGCCAGTGGACGACGGATGGCTTCGCGCCGGAGTTCCGTCAGGTCTGGTTCGAAATAGCGCAGAGCATACAGGACATCTTGGGCTGGCGTACTTGCGGGAGACGCTCCATCGAGATTTGTCCCCATTCGATAGTATTCCTGCCATAGGGAAAGATTGATCCAACCGTTGGTCAACACATCTAACCGCTCCTGGAATTCCCGCCAAACTTTGCCAGCAGGAGAATTTGGGTTGTTCCGCATGTTCCAATGCAAATCAAGCTGAGCGAGGCGGGCGATGCCGTTCGTATCAAGCCAGATGATGTTATGCACGGACTTGCTCGCCAAACGGTCCTGGT
>JADLHS010000438.1 GCA_020848635.1 Limisphaerales bacterium | reverse complement strand
TGCACATGACCGCAGGGGCGAAAGCACTCGTCGAAAGAAAACGCGAGGGAAGGTGAATTTCATGCTCCAGCTTCAAGCTGGCCACTGCGGGTAAGCGAAAATACGGTGGAGTGCCAGTGGATCGGAACGCACAACAAGCTCGACAATCTATTTGCGTGAGCGCAACAAACATCATCGCCAACGGCCAACCCATCGCCGCCCTGCTGCCCAGCACGATTGCGGAATTTCTGATCGCGCAAGGTCTGTTGCCGCGCAGCGTGGTGGTGGAGCACAACGGCGAGGCGGTGGCGCCGTCGGAATTTTCCCAACGTCAGCTCCAGGCGGGGGATCGGCTGGAAATCGTAAAAATCGTCGCGGGTGGGTAGCTCCCATCGGCGCGCGACGGCCCCGACCAGCCAACGCACGCCTGGCACCGAGCGGATTGAGCCTTGGCCGCTTCGTCACGTCGGTGGTTACGAAAGCTATTGGCAGAAGCAGCAGGCGATTCTATTTTCCCCAGCATGAAGTGGAGATTTGAATGGCTATATCGCGGCGGAATGGTGCTGCTCGTCATCGTTGCTTTTTGGTCGGTGTGGGCCAACGCCCAGTCCAGCGGGACCAACCAGGCGCCGACCGTCCTGAAACCTAACCTGCCGTTGGATGGCTCGCTGGCCAACGTGCTCAGCCAGGTGGACCAGCGCTATCTGACTTTCGGGCTCGATGAAATTCCCTTTCTGCGGGATCACGCCATGCTCGGCGAACCCTTGTGGAAATATCTCGCTTCCTTGATTTACATCGTTCTGGCGTTTTACGTCGCCAAGTTGCTGGACTATATCATCGGCAGCTGGCTTAAGCGGTGGGCCGCGAAGACGAGTACCAAATATGACGATTTGATTCTCGAATTATTGCGCGGCCCCGTGAAGGTGGTGGCATTCGTCATCTTCCTGCACATCGGGTTGGGCATGTTCAACTGGCCGGAGCGGGCGCAGGTGTTCTTCTCGAAGGCGCTGATTGTCGTCGTGGCCTGCTCCATCACCTACGTGGCACTCAAGGTGGTGGACCTTTTGCTCGGGGTGTGGCGGGAACGGAGCGGGGCCTCGGAGGACAAGTTGTTTGCCGAGCATCTCTTCCCGGTGATCCGCAAGGTGGTGAAGATCGCGTTGATCATCGCGGCCGTGATGTTGACGGCGGACAATCTCGGCATCAAAATCACCAGCGCGCTGGCCGGTTTGTCCATCGGCGGCCTCGCGCTCGGTCTTGCGGCGCAGGACACCGTCGCCAATCTGTTTGGCGCGGTGGCCATCTTTCTGGACAAGCCATTTCACATTGGCGACCGCATCCGGGTCGAGAGTGTGGACGGAACGGTGGAAGGCATCGGCCTGCGCAGTACGCGCGTCCGCAGCCTGGATGGGCTCCAGGTCACCATTCCGAACAAGCTCATGGGCAACGCCATCATCACCAACATCACGCGGCGTCCGACCATCCGAACCGAAATGAACATCGGCATAACCTACGACACGACGGCGGAGCAGGTGAAGCGCGCGACGGCGATTCTGGAGGAGGTTTTCCGCGCCCACCCCAAGACCAGCGACTTGGTGATCAGTTTCAACAAGTTCAACGATTCGGCCCTGAACCTTTTTGTGGTTCATGTGTGGAATGGTAACGACCTAAAGGCCTATCTTGCCGGGATGCAGGAGCTGAACCTCGTCATCAAGCAGCGCTTCGACCGGGAAAAGATCGAGTTCGCGTTCCCGACGCAAACGGTTCATCTGAAACAAGGATGAACGCGGGTTGCCCGGTGGGCTTCCCCGGTTGGAAGGCAGTCACCGTGCCGGCCGGAACGTGTAATCCTTTAACTTGCGACCCGTTCACTTTCCCAGCAGCAGCTTCGTCCCAACGAGCAGGATGAAAGCGCCAAATGCGCGCTTGAGGTTGTCAGCCTGGATCTGCGTCGTGAGCCAGGCGCCGAGGTAACTGCCGGCCACCGCCAGCGGTGCGAGGGCCAGGGCCGTGCGCCATTCGATGTTCCCGTGTTGAAAATGTTTGTAGGACCCCATGATTGCCGTCGGGATGATTACGACGAGCGACGTACCGATGGCTTGTTTGATATCACGGATCGGCGGGCTGAGGAGCAGCAGCATTGCGGGCACCATGACGATGCCGCCGCCCACGCCAAATAATCCGCTGGTGACACCGCTGACTAGTCCGATGGCAGCCGCGAGGTAGAAATTCATGGTGGGTTAATGCCTGTGCGACCGGGCGGCGCCAACTGTTTTCTCCGCTGTACCAAATCATATCACCTGCCTTCGCGCGCCACCGTCAGCCCACACGGTGGACCACGATGGTGGGGCGATCCGTCCAGTTGCGCCATCACCCCCAAGCAAGGTCTGCGCCCCGCCACGGCCCGGTTTCCTACTTGTGCCGACGCCCCGCGGGCTTGCCAACGGTTAGCCAGGCTGCCAGCGTATCTCGACGCCCCAGGGGACATTCTCATGGAGTTCCGACATCGCCGGACCCGCCGTTGACTCAGCGACCGCCCTTCGCTAACGTCGCGGCCAGTTAAGCAACTGCCGGAAACATTTTACCCGATTATTGATTATGCCACCCAAAGCCGCCGACAAAACCGTCGTTGAAACGAAACCGACCGATGCCGCCAAGCTCGCCGCTGCCCGCGAAAGGGAACTCGAAGCTGCCATTTCCTCCATCACCAAAGCCTACGGGGATGGCGCCATCATGCGGCTCGGTGACGCGCGCGCACAGACGAAGATCCAGGTCATCCCCACCGGTGCGCTGGCGGTGGACCTCGCCCTCGGCGTTGGCGGCGTGCCGCGGGGCCGCGTGATCGAAATTTTCGGCCCGGAATCATCGGGCAAAACGACTCTGATGCTTCATGTCATCGCGAACGCCCAGAAGGAAGGCGGATTGGCGGCGTTCATTGACGCCGAACACGCGCTGGATCCGGGTTACGCCAAGAAGCTCGGCGTTAACCTCGACGACTTGCTGGTGTCCCAGCCGGATAGTGGCGAAGAAGCTTTGACCATCTGCGAAACCCTCGCCCGCTCGAACGCGCTGGACGTGATCGTGATTGATTCCGTCGCGGCGCTCGTGCCGAAGGCGGAGCTCGAAGGGGAGATGGGCATGGCCACGATGGGCATGCAGGCGCGGTTGATGAGCCAGGCGTTGCGCAAACTGACCGCCATCCTGGCCAAATCCAAGACCACCTGCATTTTCACCAACCAGTTGCGTGAAAAGGTCGGCGTGATGTTTGGCAATCCCGAGACGACGCCCGGGGGCAAGGCGCTGAAGTTTTACGCCAGCGTGCGCATTGACATCCGGCGCAAGGAAACGCTCAAGGACGCCGCGGGCAACGCCACCGGCAATCACGTGAAGGTGAAGATCGTAAAGAACAAGGTGGCCCCGCCGTTTTGCGAGGCGGAGTTTGACATCATCTACAACCACGGCATCGACAAGGAAGGCAGCATCCTCGACGTGGGCATCGAATGCGGGGCGGTGGACAAGAAGGGCGCCTGGCTGCAATTCGACGGCGAGTTGATTGGCCAGGGGAAGGACGCGGCCAAGAAGGCCCTCGCCGAGAAGCCGGCGCTGGCGAAGAAAATTGTCGAAGCGATCATGGTCAAGCGCAACGCCCCGGCCGCGGCCGCCTGAAGTTCACCCGGAACCGGCAACAAGCAGTTAGCCGAAACCTTTCATGCACCGCGTAGCCGCCGACGTGAGGCGGCTACCGTCGGTCGGCGTTCCGGTCGCGATCTGAAATTTCCGGATTAGCTGGGTGACTCGGCCGGGCCAACAAGTTTTCGCTCCGCCAGGGTGATGAACTCGGTGCGCAGGAGTGATGGCGCATTTTTTCGCCAGACGAGGGCAAAGTCCATCGAGAGCTCCGGCTGGGTCAGTGGTCGCCACACCATCCCGGCGAGGTGTTCGACGTGCTTGAAATAAGGCAAAACGCATACGCCCACCCCCACAGAAACCAGACCCAGCATGTTCGTTGGATAACCACCGACTTCCTTGACAATCCGCGGTCGGAATCCGGCATTGGCGCACTGGCGGAAGAATTCGTCATAAAGCTCCGGGCGCGTTTCCCGGGGGAAAAAAACAAAATCTTCGCCGCGCAAATCGGCCAACTCGACCGCGCGTTGTTTGGCCAGCGGATGTTTCGCCGGCAACGCCACTTTGATGGGCACCCGCCAGACGATTTGGTGTGCGAGTCCGGTCAGCGGCGCAGGCAAGGTCACGAAACCAAGATCAATTTTCAGATCGCGCAGCGCCCGCAATTGCTCAGTAGGCAGGCCGTGCCAGAAATCAAACTCCACCTTGGGATGCACTTTGCGAAATTCCGCAATGACCGGGGCCAGATAATTCAGGTGCGGTCCGTTCGGGTATCCGATCACAAGTCGGCCTGAAATCACACCCGCTGCCAGGCGCGCTTCGTTCGCGGCTTCGGCGGCTTGGGCAAGTAAGACGCGGGCTTTGGGATAAAGCGCCCGCCCGGCCCGGGTGAGTTGCACGCCGGTGTGACCCCGTTCGAGTAGCGGCGTCTGCAATTCATCTTCGAGGTCGTGCATTTGCCGGCTGAGCGCCGGTTGGGCCACGCGCAGGCGGGCGGCCGCCCGGGTCAGGTTCAACTCCTCCGCCACCGCCACGAAGTAACGCAGATGCCGCAGTTCCATGCGGTCATCATACCTCAAAAGCATGGCCCAACCAAGCAACAAGGTATTGGCCGGGCAGGCGCTCCATGGGTTAGAAGAGAGGCGGTGAAACAAATGAATGCGCCGCGAACCGAGACCAAAAACCTGGGCCCGGGGGAATTAAACCGGGTCACAGCCGTCCCCGTCACAACCGAAACCCGCAACACGAACGCGCCGGCATCAGTCAAAATCGCCCCAGCCCGCGGCAAAAAGCTTTTCCCTTGGTTCAGCCTCGTCTTCATGATTGTGCTCGCCAGCTATGGTGGTTATCGCTGGTGGCAGTACACGCAAGCGTGGGTCAAAACCGACAACGCCTACGTGGCCGGCCACATCCATCAAACCAGCACCCGTATCGCTGGCACCGTGACCGAAGTGCTCGTTCTGGAAAATCAAGCTGTGACTGCGGGCCAGGTGCTTGCCCGGCTGGACCGCGTCGATCTCGAGGTGCGCCGCGATCAAGTCCGCGCGGCGCAGATCCAGGCCGAGGCGCAATTGAATCAAGCCCAGGCCCAGGTGCGGGGCGAGGAAGCGGCGGCGACGAAGGCCCAGCTCGACTTCGATCGGGCCGAAAAATTGGCACGCGAAGCGAACCGTGTCATTTCGCAACAGGATCTCGATAGTGCCAAAGCCGTACTCGCCGCCGCGCAAGCCGCAGTTGCCGCCGCGCGCGCACGCACCAATTCAGCGGCGGCGCAGGTGCAAGTCGCGTCCGCCAATCTCAAGGACGCCGAACTGCAACTCACCTACACCGACCTCACCGCACCCGCTGCCGGGCGGATTGGACGGAAGAACCTCGAGACCGGCAACCGCGTGCAACCGGGCCAGGCGTTGCTGGC
>JADLHS010000437.1 GCA_020848635.1 Limisphaerales bacterium | reverse complement strand
GGGCACTTGATTCCGGGTGGCAATCTCACGAATGCGGAGGGCGTTGAGCCGCGTGCCTTTGGCCACAATGCGCGGGGCTTTCATCGTCTTGCGGTCATAGCGCAAGGCGATGGCGAAATGCGTCGGGTTTGTCACCACGACGTCGGCCTTCGGCACATCCAGGAGCATTTGACGCACGGTCTTGACGGCCCGGCGGCGCCGTTGCCGGGCCTTCATCTGCGGATTGCCCTCCGAGTTCTTCATTTCCTCCTTCACTTCCTCTTTCGTCATCATGAGGTCGCGATTGGTCCGCCAGAATTGGTACGTGTAATCGAGCGCGGCGATCACTGCGAGGCACAACACTACGCGCCAAGTGATGCCGAACGCGGCCTGCGCGATGAACGCCCCAAACCGCGAAACTCCCACCGGGGTATAAAAGATCGGGTCGGCCAGCAGCGTCTTCACCTGGGAGTAAGTCAACCCTGCCACCACGGCGAGTTTCATGATCGAAACCCCCGTTGGCACGAGGGAGCGTCCGGAAAAAACGCGTTTGAATCCTTCTGCCGGATTCAGGCGGTCCCATTTTGGTTCGAGGGCTTCGGACGCTGTTTGAAAGCGATTCTGGATTCCGCCCGCGACCAATCCCCCGGCCGTGGTGCCGATCAGGATCGGCCCCGCACACGCCGCGAACAACAGCGCCGCGCGAATCGCATAGGCCTGCATCACGTCAAATGACAGCGGTATTTCGTGCAGGTGACCCAGGATGGAGGTCTGGACGGTGACCAATTGCTGCCACAAATCAGCGCCCACGAACTTGAAGGCAATCAATCCCCCCAGCAGCACGAAGACCGTTTGCACCTCGGCGCTGCGCGCGAACTGCCCGCGCTTGATCGCTTCCTCCAGCCGCCGCGGCGTCGGTTGCTCGGTCTTTTCGCCTGATGGATGATTGGCCATGTTCAGTGCTTCAACTGCCGACGAGCCGTGCCACGTTCAGCATGTCCTCGGGCAGATGATGCAGATAATTCGCAATGTGCTGCGCCATGAACGTGCAGGTCAGCCCAAACGAAAACAGCCCCAGCAACGTGCGCACCGGGAAACTCTCCGAGAAGACATTCATCTGCGGCACCGCCCGCCCCAACACCGCGAAAATCAAAGTGACGAGGAATGAAACCGCCATGACCGGCGCGGCGATTTGCAGCGCGAGGCCAAAGACTTTTCCGCTGCGGGCAATGACATCCACCAACAGGGCCTCGTGCAAGTGGACGCCGCCAAACGGCACCAGCGCATAGCTCTTCTGAAAACCAACAATCATCCAGTGGTGCAGGTCCAGACTCAGCAACAGCATCATCGCCATCCAGTAGAGCAGAAGTCCGGGGGCCATCGTGGAACCGGAGATGAGCGGAGTAAATTCCTGCGGCAACGTCAGGCCCATTTCTGTGGCGATGAAGCCGCCTGCGATCTCCAGGGCGTAGAAAACGAAGCGACACACAAACCCGAGCAGCAGCCCGACGCTGACCTCCATGAACATCAGTTTCACCAACAACCACAGGGACATCCCGTCAGCCGGCACGACGGGCAGCAGCGGCGTAACGAGCAACGCCACCAGCGCGCCGAGCGCGACGCGCAATTGCGCCGGGATTACCTGCGTCGAGAACATTGGCAGGATTGCCAACATCGCGCCCACGCGGGTGAAGACCAGAAACCAGGTTGTCAGGAAAGGGTTCAAGCTTAGTTGACCATGGAAGGGATTCGTTCAATGACAGCACGGGTGAATTCAATCATGGACCGCAGCATCCACGGCAGGAGCAGCACTAGCAGAACGACGACGCCGATGACCTTGGGGACGAAGGTCAGGGTCTGCTCCTGAATGGACGTGACCGCTTGGAACAAACTGACGGCGAGGCCGATGACGAGCACGGTCAACAAAATCGGCGCGGCCATGGTGACCGCCTGGAACATCAGGTTTTTAATCAGTTCGACAGCAAATTCGGGGTTCATAGTTCCTTGGGTCAGCCGCCGAAGCTTAAAACCAGTGAGCGGACCACCAGTTCCCAGCCGTCCACGAGGACGAACAGGAGGATTTTGAGCGGCAAAGAAATTGTGGCCGGGGGCATCATCATCATCCCCATGCTCATCAGCACTGTGGCCACCACCAGATCAATGAGAATGAAGGGTACGAAGAGGAGAAAACCCATCTGAAAGGCCGTCCGCAGTTCGCTAATAATGAAGCCGGGAACGACGACCTTGAGCGGCAGTTGATCCGGCGAAGTGGGCGGCAGCTTGGCGATGGCGGCGAACAATTCGATGTCTTTCGGGCGCGCTTGCTTGAGCATGAAGGCCCGAATCGGCTTGGCCGCTTCGTCCAACGCTTGCGCGGAGGAAATCTGCTTGGCCATGTACGGCTGGAGCGCGTTGGCATCAATCTTCGACCAGACCGGCTCCATGATGAAATACGTGATGAACAAGGAGAGCCCGATGATAATCTGATTGGCCGGCGTGCCTTGCAGCGACAGCGCGGAGCGCACGAAGGAGAGCACGATTACGATCCGGGTAAAACACGTCATCAACAAGATGATCGAAGGCGCAAGCGTCAGCAGCGTGATGGTGAACAGGACTTTGATGGCCACGTCCACGTCCTGCGGCTGCTGCGCACCTTCGACGCCAAGATTCAATCGAAACGGCAGCAACCCCGTGCTGAATGATCCGGTATTCGTTGGCGCGGCGGGGCCAATAAACGACGGCGTTGGCATCGGGGTGGGAACGGCGTTTTGGCCCCAAACGGCACGGACCAGGAGCAGCATCGCCAGCAGCAGAAGCCACCACACCCGCATCCGCCGGGGAGCAAAAGTCGGCTGGTGGATTTGTGTCGTGGGAAGATTCATGGCTTGCGTTGCAGGGCCTGACGCAGGGCATCCGAGAATGGGGTTTTGCCGGTGGGGACTTCCTCGGTGGCGTTGACGCTAGCGGTCGGCAACGTCGTGAGCATGGTAACTCCGGCGGGCGAAGCCGCGATCAACAGGCGTTGCTGTTCGTAGCCGATGACATAAATCGCGTGACGTTGGCCCAGCGACTTGGTTTCCAGAATGTTGAGTTTTGGCGCGTGGCCTTTGGCAATCGCCGTGCGCTGCCAGTTGCGGAACAGCCACACCCCACCGAAGAAAACCGCCAGCACGATCGCCAGCGCACCCAGGACCCGAAATAGCGAGAAGGCAACCGCAGTGGAACCCGGCAAGGCCGGCACGACGAGCGCATTGGTGGAGATAACGGGCTGGGCGGACACGACTGTGGTGGCACACACGATGAACGCAAACAGCCCCAACCGAGCGCTAATTCGGTATCCGCAGCCGCCAAGTCTGGCATCCTTGGTCCGGTGTTTGAGTTGCACAATCATCATGCCTGGTTTGTCCGCATGCTGTTGAGCAATGGCGATGCCACGCCGTAAAACCCCAATAAATTGGGGCTTTTTGAACCAATGAAGCATTGCCAGAGGAAGAAAATGCCGCCTCGCAAACGGCAAACCACGTCGCAACGCGCGACGGCCGCGTAAAGCGCCGAGCCAGTTGCGCGGCAAACCGACGATCAGATCGGCTTTCGCAAATTGCCCGGTATTTCCCCACGCGACCAACCGACCGCAGTCCCCTGCAACCGGCGTCTGGGAGCTAATCCGCCTTGGCCGCTACGCCGGCGGGCTGATGAGTTCGGTAATCCGAATGCCCAGGCGTTCCCCAACCACGACGACCTCGCCGCGGGCAACGAGTTTGTGATTCACGCGCAACTCCACGGGCGTACCCGCGGTCTTATCCAGTTGAACGACAGAACCGGCACTGAGTTGCAGCACTTCCCGCATGGGCAACTGGCAGGACCCTAATTCGACCGTGAGGCTCACAGGCACGTCGAGCACAATATTGAAATTCGGCGGATATTCAGCGGTGGCGTTCATAAATCAAAAATGTCCTTTTGCTCCGCGTAACCCGGTCGGCATCTGGTGCTCTGCGAGCACGCCGATGCGCGGCCTGGTGGGTTGGGCTGTGGTCGAACATGGTTAGGCGGTGTTGGAGACATCGGTCACTTCCACGGCCCAATAGTTGTCCCGGGTACCAAGCCGTCCCGTAAAGCGGGTGAGTCCCCCGAGGCGCAGTTGGACCTGCTGAACAGCATCGGCGGGCAGATCAAGGACTTGACCGATGCGGAGATCGGTCAGGGCACGGGCCAGGAGCTGCGGCCCAGGCAATTGAGCAGCCAGCGCGAGCGGCATGTCGTGGAGAGTGGCCGGCCACGGCCCAACTTTGGGCGCGACGGCGGGGGGCGCGGTTTCGGCGGCGGGTGCCAACTCGGCGCGCAGGTGTTCAAGTAACGGTTCGAGGGTGGCAAAGGGAACGGCGAGCTGCAGTTGGCCGTTGATTTTGCCGAGGCGGGTATTGAGGGTCGCGACCAAGAACGGGCTGTCAGGGCGGGCAGTTTGGAGGTACCGGGGGTCGCTTTCGTGGCCGAGCAGAGCCGGTTTGAGTTCGGGGCGGTGACGCCATTGACCACACCAGGCGGCGGTGATGAACTGGGCAACGCTATCGAGGAGGACCACTTCGATTTCACTTAACGCGCGGGCGGGGGGCGTGGCTTCGCCGGAACCGCCCATCAGCCGATCCGTCATGACCAGACCGAAGGCCGGACTGATCTCCAGCAAGCTGATGCCGCGCAGGGGTTCGATTTGGAAAAGGGTCACATGAGTCGGCTGCGCGAGGCTGCTGACCAATTGGCGGTACGTTGCGGTTTGGAGCGATCCGAGGGTCAGGTCGAATTCGGTCCGGAAATAGATGGAAAGCCGGGCGGCCAAGCTGGCGAGAAACTCCTCGTGGTCGGAGCGCAATTTCCGCAATTCATGAGCCGAAAGCAGCGAATGCTGGGCGAAAGCGTAGGGTTGTGGTTTGGCGCTTGGTGGCTCGCCACTGAACTGCAACGCGGTCGCAAGGGTGTCGCGAGAGGCTGCTCCCGGTGACCCCAGCGATTCAAGTTTGGCGGCCGCGGCGGCATCCTCGGCCGCCAAGTCCGGCGCGGCGGGAACTGCATCCCGGGCGAGAAAAGATGTTTCGGTTGGGTCCATGGCCAGCGGCTAATTGGAGACACCGCCGACGGCGCGGCGATCACCGGTTCTATGCGGCGTCACTCCGCCGCGTAAACTCAGTGGCTGCGACGGGCTTGATGATCTGTTATTGGCGGTGTGCATTTGGAATCAAGCCGGTGACCTGGCTCACTGAATGGCGAACTCGGTAAAGAAAATTTCGGACACCGAGCCGCTGCCGAGCACGGTGTTGAAGGCGGAAACGAGTTCGGTGCGGAGTAAATTGCGTGCCCCGGGCTTGTCAATGTCGGCGATGGTTTTGTTGCCGAGCACGCTGGCGGCGACATCGCGCAGTTGGGCGTCCTTTTTTTCCACGGTTTCCTTTAATTCCGGTTTGCCCCCAACCAGGGTGATGTTCGCGAGCAAGTAGCGGGTGCCCATCGTGCCCGAGAGATTGACCAGCACCTTGTTGCTCAACGGAACGTTGACTTTCGCGGCTTCTGCCCCCCCATGACTTCCCGCAGCCGCGCCGGAGTGTTCTCCGCTCTCCGCGCCCCCGGCGGCGACCGGGCCGGCGGATTTCAGTTTCGGCAGCAACACGAATACGGTCATGACGTAGGCGAGAACGGGCATCAAGACGATGTTGGCGAGCAAGGGCAGCCAGGCTTTGACCCCGCCGGATTCGGCAGGTTTCGCCGCGGCAGCGGCAACTTCGGCAGGCGCCGGGTCGGGACGTTCTGGCGTAGGGGCTCTCACGATGCGGGTATTGGACATAATGTTTGCATCAGCGTTTCAGGTTGACGAGTTCCTGCAAGACTTCATCGCTGGTGGTGATGATTCGGGCGCAGGCTTGAAAGCCGCGCTGGGTGGTGATGAGGTCGGCAAATTCATTCGCCAGATCCACGTTGGATAATTCGAGATGAGCGGCCTCGACGGTGCCCAAACCATTTGTGCCGGGGGCTTCCGCCTGCGGCGCCGTGCTCCCGCCCAGCGGACCGGCGGTGCTGATGCCGGTGAACAAGTTGTCGCCCGCTTTGAGGAGCATCTGGGGATTCGTGAAAGTCTGGAGCAGGACCTGGCCACGAACATACTCGGTGCCATCGGAGAGCCGAACGTTGACGCGCCCGGTGGTATCAATGTTGTAGGCGGTAACCGTGGCCGTCGGGTCGGAAGTGGCAGGTCGGCCGCTACCGTCCATTTGCACATCGCCCCGGGTGGTGAGGGCGCTGTCGCTAAAGCCTTGGAGGCGAAGGCCGTTGTTGGTGACAAAGTAGCCGTTTTGGAGCTGAAAATCGCCGGCGCGCGTGGCGTAATCCAAACCGCTCTGGCTGTCTTTAACGATGAAAAAGCCCTCCCCCCCGATGGCAAGGTCGGTCTGGATTCCGGTTCCGGACAGCGCGCCCTGGGTAAAATTGTTCTGGATGGCGGCGGTGCTGACGCCGGAGCCGATTTGCATGCCGGCGGTGCCGGCGCTGCTGCTGGTGGCGGGGCTGGCGGCTTGCAGGGTCTGGCTGAAGGCGTCGGCGAATTCGGTCCGGGCGCTTTTGTAAGCGATCGTATTGGAGTTCGCGATGTTGTTGCCAATGACGTCAAGTTGACCTTGAAAGGCTTGGAGGCCGCTGACGCCGGAGTTGAGAGAGCGAAGCATAATGATTGAGTCTTTGTTTTTTAGTAGGCGGTGGTGGGGGTAACGATGAGAACTTGGTGCGGATCGTAGATAGTATCGCCGACAACGAGTTTGGGTCGCCCGGCCTCGGTAAAAACGCCGCGGACTACGCCGTGGACGATGGATTTGGCATCCACGAGCAAATCCACGCTCCGTCCGATCATGGAGCGCGCGATGTTGACGCGCAGGAGATCGCTCTTGCCTGACGCCTCGGGTGCAGGGAATGCACGAACACTCTGCCTCGTTGCGCTCGGCTGGCAACTCTCCACGCGGCTCACCGCAGTATTTGACGAATGCGACATACGAAATCCCCTGGTTAAGGTTGCGGATTGCTCACCGTTGGCGTGATGGACAGGACCTGGCTCAAGGCGTAAGCCGTCCCCCCCACCATAATGCTCGGCGTCCCATCCACGATTTTCACGGAGGTGACGACACCGGTGGCGGTGGTGTCCGCGTTGACTTGCAGACCAACGGTTTGGCCCAGCAGGGCATTGGCCTGCAAAAGCTGTTGCTGGCTGCGCAGACCGGCAATATCCGTCTGCATGGTTTTGGTTTGTTCCAGTGAACTGAATTGTGCCATCTGCGCGATGAAATCCGTGTCCTTCTGCGGATTCATGGGGTCCTGCGAGGTCATTTGCGTGACGAGCAGTTTGAGAAAATCGTTCTGGCCGAGCGTCTGGACGGGGATGCGCTGCGCGGCAGTAGTAGCATTGGTAGAACTGGAAATGGCAGAGGTATTCATAAATTTGTTTACGCCCAAGATTCCAACAAATGACGCGGGCGGGCGGCGACGCCCGGCGATACCTTCCCGGCGGGAGGGATCACAGCCACCGATGGCAATTTGTCCACCACAACCTTCGGTTCCGATTGCCGGTGTTGGCCATTCTGGGACTGGGCGAAGCCGACGGAATTAAAGAACTCAGTATAGCCCGTGTGCGCGGGTTGGGTGAGTTGGGCCAACCGCACACCCTGCTGGGCAAAGGCGGACTGCAATTGCGGCCAGTGGGTGGAGAGAGTCTGAAAATCGCCCTGGTGACAATGGGCGAGAATTTCCACCCTGCCCTCGCGCCACTGCAAGCGGAGGGAAATCTGGGTGTTCTGATCCGGCGTCAGCATGACCTCCATGGATTCGTCCGCGGTGCGTTTGAAGATCTGGACCTCGCGGGTCATCACATTACGCATCCGGTCAACCTGGGAAAGCGAACCCGGAAGAACGTCGGTCGCGAGCAAGAGATCCGAACTCGCCGCACCCCCGCCGGCTTTAGCGCCGACCGCGCCGGCCAAGGCGTCAGACAAAACGAATTCATCGAGATAGCGCCGGCCTTCTCGTCTTGCGTCCACCCGTGCGGGGCGGAGGAGGACGGCTTGCGCGCCCGGCAATACTTGCTTGGCGGAACCGGCAATTTCATCCTGTTTCACAGTGTTTTTCATCTGCTCCTCTACTTTAGCAGCGGCTATGCCACGGGAATTGTCGCCTCCAGCCACCAGCTCTGACTGCAACTCGACGAGGCCCTCAAGAGTGGGTCGCCCTGGTGTTGCGTCGGCGCGATCCGTTTGGAGTGGTGGCGTTGGTGCGGTGGTCATGGGAACAGTTTCGCTCCACTCCTCGGTCCCTGCCGCTGAGAAAATATCCACGGTCGCTTGACCATCCGGAACCAACTCCGGTTTGTCCGCTCCGGACAAATGGGCATCCGGCATTTCCGTAGTCGAAGGTTCAGCGCTCGCAGGGGTCAGAAGTGCCAGCGATTCAGCCGTCCCCGCCGGAACATCCGCCCTGCTCGATTCACGCGCCTCAGTTACGGCTCCCGATTCTGCGGTCAACTCCGCCGCGGCTGCCGCCTCCGACATGTCCCCCGAGCTATTGGGGGTCCGGCAAGCCGGCGGTTGGCCTTGGCAGCGGTTGATCTCCACGCCGGGTGGCGGTGGCAGAACCACCGCACCGGCAACGGCAAGGTCCTCCTGGCCTTCATCGCGTGCCTTCTTCCGTGCCACTTTGGCCGGTTTTATTTCCGTGCGAGGTAGCTGCCCCTCGTCACTGGCGGTTGATTGATCCCGCGAGTATCGCGTGCGTGCCATGGCGCGTTCCCGCGCCGGGCTGACCGCCCGATCCAAGACCGAGCCAAAACCACTCGCTCCCGCGTCGTTCGAAAGCGTAGGTCCAACCGCTGATGGAAATGACAACGCCGGCCCACGGGAGTTGGCCGGGCTTAATGCGAAAGGCAGATTCATTGGGTAACGCGTTTGGCATCTTTGAGCGTGGCCAGGGTCAAACGCAGCCGCTCGGAGATGGCCGCCACCCGCTTGGCGTCGGCCGCGCCTTGATGCGCCATCGCCTCGAGGATCGGCGCCGTTTCGGACTCCTTCATCGCCGCGAGAATCTTCACGAGCGTCGTCTCGTCCATTTGCTTCAAAATCGGGGCCGCGCCTTCGGGGGTCATGGCGGCATAGGTCCGGGCCAGTTTCTTAACATTCACCGATTCCTCGGCGGTCACGCGCACAACATTCTTGTCAAACTCCGTCTGCAACTGATGGACCGCTTGCAACACCAGGTTGATCTCCAGGCGTTCGGTCTGAAGCCGTTCAGCAAATTCCTTGAGCTGCGCTTCGCGCCGGGTAAGCGATTCCTTCTCCTGCTTCATTTCGGCAATCAACTGGTCCACCTCGGGATTGTGGAATTCCCAGGAGGGTGCGTTGTCATGCACGACGGCCGCCACCGGTTTGACGATGGGCTGCGGGGCGATGGACACCGGCTTCCACACCAGCACCGTGGTGACAAGGTACAACAACATTCCGACCACGGAGGCGGTCCAATGGGATTGAATGAGTTTAATCATGCGAGGGGATCGGTTGTGGTCCGCCAGGCCAGCGCCGGCGTCGCGCGTTGCGTGGCCAGTTCGTCGAGAAATTTTTGCGTCTCATGCGCCACGTCGCGGTCATGGTGGGCCCGCTGATGACCTCGGAGCTTTTCCACGACCTCGCGCTGCTGCCGCGCCGCCAGCATCCGTTGCAAACCCGCATTTACCGCGCGTTCCGCCTGCTGCAAGGCGGTGTGGCGGCGTTTACATTCCTGCTCCAACCCCTGCGCGTGCCCCCGCAATCGGGCCAGTTTCGCCGCGGGACAACCCATTGCCAGTTCCCGCCGCAACTCATCCCAAACGGCGTTCTGTTCACGCTGGGACGCTTCAAATTGTCGCAGCACCTGCTGCTGAAACAGCAGCGCCTGCGCGTACGCCTCCAGGGCTTCGCCTTCAATTCGTTTCCGAACCGTGGCAACAGCTTCGAGCGCAAAGCGAAATGGTTTCATGGTCTTGGTGCGTTATCGGATCGGAACGGTTTTGGGGGCGACGGGAGCTTGGGTGGCCAGGGCCTGCGCCAGGGAGCGCCAGCTCTCGCTGCCGGCAAACCCTTCCCGGGTGGCCTGCCGCAAAAATTTCTTGAGCGGTTCATGCAAGCGGATCGCCTGGTCAATGGCGGCATTACTGCCGGCGGGATAGGCGCCAATGTTGATCAAGTCCTGGTTTCGCTTGTAGAGCGCCAACGCCTCGCGCGCTTGCCCGGCCAACTCCAGTTGTTCGTTGGTGCATAGGTCGCGCACCAGGCGGCTGACGCTCTCCAGGATGTCAATGGCCGGATAATGGTTTTGCGTTGCGAGTTCGCGGGTCAGCACGACGTGGCCATCCAGGATGGACCGCACCGCGTCGGCAATCGGATCGTTCATGTCGTCCTGTTCGACCAGGACGGTGAACAATCCGGTGATGGACCCCTGCTCGCCCGTGCCCGCCCGTTCAAGCAATTGGGGCAGGAGCGAAAAGACCGACGGCGTGTAGCCGCGCGTGGCGGGCGGTTCACCGACAGCCAGGCCGATTTCGCGTTGGGCCATCGCAAAGCGGGTCACCGAGTCCATCATCAGCAACACATTCTGGCCCTGGTCGCGAAAATGTTCGGCAATGGCCATCGCCGCGAAGGCGCCTTTGACGCGCGCAAGCGCCGGTTCGTTCGAGGTGGCGACAATGACGACCGACTTACGGCGGCCGGCTTCGTCGAGATCCTTCTCCAGGAATTCGCGGACTTCACGACCGCGCTCCCCAATGAGCGCGATCACGTTCACGTCGGATTCCGCCCGGCTGGCAATCATTCCAAGCAAAGTGGATTTGCCGACGCCGCTGCCTGCAAAAATGCCGAGGCGCTGGCCGCGGCCACAGGGAATGAAAGTATCCACGGCCTTCACGCCCGTGTGAAACACCTGGCGAATCCGCTGCCGCTTGAGCGGGTGCGGGGGCAAAAAATTGGCGCTAACCCGCCGCTCCGAAGTCAACGGCCCGAGGTCGTCCAACGGCCGCCCGAGGCTGTCAATGACGCGGCCTTTGAGACTGTCGCCCACCTGCACTTGCAGAGGCGAACCCAGGGCGACGACTTCGCTGCCGGGATGAATGCCGCGCACCTCGCCCAAGGGCATGAGCAAAACGTGATGATTACGGAAGCCGACCACCTCGGCCAGCGTGACGCCATCGTGGCGGGCGGATTCGATGCGGCAAAGCTCGCCCACGGCGGCCAGCGGACCTTCCGATTCAATGACCAAGCCGATGAGCTGCACGACGCGCCCGCGGTTCTCGAGCACACGGGTCTCACGCGTTCGTTGGAAGGCGTGAGCAAGCCGGTGACCGGGACGATGATTCAGTGGGTTCAATTGCATGGACTGGAATCGATGGCTTCCTTCAAGGCCTTGAATTTGGTTTCGCGCTGGGCGTCAATGACGCCGAAGTGAGTTTGGACCAGGCAACCGCCGCGGGTGACTTTGGGTGATGTCAGGAGTCGCAGGCGCTCGCCGCCCACGTCCGCCAACAGCAAGGGCGCATTGGCCTGCTGGAGCAATTCATAATCCATCGGGTTCAGCATCACCGTAAGACTGCCCTGCTGCTCCACCTGCGCGAGCGCCTCGCGCACGGCGGCCTCGACGATTTCACTCGAAATGGGAATGTCGGTGACCACCTTGCCGGCGATCTCGAGGGCCAGCGCCACCATTGCGCCTTCGCATTCGCGCGTAACCTGCACCACGGCGTCGCGCAACGAAGCAAGAACGCCATTCTGCAACTCAGTTAGCTCCGATCGCTGACGCATGAGTTGTTCGCTCAACGCCCGTTCGCCCTCACGGCAACCGCGCTCGAAACCCGCCTGTTCGCGCGCGCGGATGCGTTCCTCAAGCAGCGCGGGATACGCCGGGGCCGTCAGGGACGCTTCCCGAAGCGGTTTCGCAAATTTGATCGTTTCAAGCCAGGGCTTCATCGGGTACGGATTCCTCGCCGGGGTTGAGTTCGATTTCGCCCTCGCCTTCGAGCCGGCGGACCACTTCGACGATGCGGCCTTGGGCGGCCTCGATGTCGCGGAGCTTGACGGACCCCAGGAAACTCATTTCCTCGCGGACGGTTTCGGCCGCGCGCTTCGAGATGCAACTGAGCAGCGCGGTCTTGACCGGCTCGCCCGCTTTGTGCAGCGAGGTTGCCAGATCACGGGTGTCCACCTCGCGGAGAATTTTCTGGAGCGCGGCGGGTTCGAGCCGGCCCACATCATCAAAGGTGAACATCTTCTGCCGGATCGCCTTGCCGAGATCCGGGTTGCGCTCCTCAATCGAAGTTAAAACGGTCTTGCTCACATCTCGCTTCAGGGCGTTGAGAACGGCGGCGGCGGACTTCAAGCCCCCGGATCGGCTGAGGGCCCGGGTAGGTTTGGCAACGAGTTTGCGGGTCAGGACGGCGACGACTTGTTCGACCACCTCGATGGGTGTGGGCGAGAGGGTGGCGAGCCGTTCGACGACTTGATCGCGCAATTCCGCGGGGCAAAACTTCAACATCTCCGAGGCTTTATCGGGCGGCAGGTGGCTGGCAAGCAGCGCGATGGTCTGGGGTTGTTCGGTGCGGAGGGCATTGAAGAGTTCGCGGGGCTCGGCCTCAAGTAGGGGCCGCAGCGCGGTGCCGACGTCCGAATTCAGACCGTCGGGAACGAAGCGCCGGACGATGGCGGATGCCCGGAACTGGCCGACGGCCTTTTCCAATGTGGCGCGCACAACCTCGGCCCCGCCGCTCACCGCGGTCCCGGCGTGAACGGCGACTTGGGCAAACTCAACCAGGACTTCGGCTTGCACTTCCTGGCTGACGATATTGAGGCGAACCATCTCGACCGCCACCGCTTCAATTTCTTTTTCGTCGCAGTGCTGCAGGATTTGGGCGGCGGTTTCCGGCCCGAGCATGAGGAGCAACACCGCGAACTTCTGCAGACGGGTGAGACTGCTGGTTTCGCTGGCGGCGGATTGGGAAGTGTCGGGGGCAGTCATGGCGGGCTATTTCCCTTTCCCAGCGGACATCCACGAGCGGATCGCCTGGGTCATGTTGTTGGGGTTTTCGCGGATCAGTTGATTCAACACGTCCACCGTGACCGGGACGGGTTGAGCGATGCCCTGATCATGACGGTCGTGGCCATTGCCATTCAAGAGCCCGTGACCGTTGCCCGTCATTTTGCCGATGGGCACGCCGAGGGGAATATTGTCGGCGGGCATCCGCTTGACAGTCCGCCAGAAGACGAAAAGCACCCCGAGCGCCAGGAGGGGATAGACGGCGTTTTGGGCCAATTCCCACCAGAATTGCTGCTTCTGCTGCTTCTCGAATTGCTGGACCGCTTCCACGGGAAGAGGTTCGTTGAAGGGCATTTCCTCGACGGCAATCTGGTCCTGACGCAGGGCGTCGGCGCCTTCCTGGATACCCAGGGCGCCCATGACGATGTGCTGAATCTTTTTCATCTCCTCGGGGCTGCGGGGGGTGACGACACGATTCGTGCCAGTGCCAGTGACATTGGCGGCGACGAAAATGGCGGCGGAGAGGCGCTTGAGGCCGCCCGGGGTTTGCATGATGTTGCTGACCGTCCGGTTGATCTCGTACTGGTTGTTGGTGACTTTCTTTTTGGTGCGGTTGCTGTTGAGAGGGGCGGCGGCGGTGGTGATGGCGTTCGTGTCGGTTTCGGCGTTGGTGGCGACGCCCGGGACGCCGCCGTTGGCGCTGGCGTTGGTGGTTTCGACATTCTCGTCGTTGATGGTGGAGATGCGAATCACCTGGCCTTCGGGGTCGTATTTTTCCTCGACGCGGGAGAGGGAATCAAAATTGATGTCGGCGGAGACGCGGACGACGGATTGGCCCGCGCCAAGCACGCGGGTGAGGATGTCTTCGGCTTTCTTGGCCAGGTATTGCTCGAGATTTTTCCGGGCCGTAAGCTGGGTGGTTGTGAGGCCGGCGACGGAATCGTTTTCGGTATTATCGGATAGAACATTGCCCTGGTTGTCCACGACGCTGACGTTGTTGGCGATAAGGCCTTCGACGGCGTTGGCGACAAGGAAGCGGATGGCGTTGACGTTCTGCGGGGGGAGGGTCGCACTACCGCGGACGCGCACGAAGACCGATGCGGTGGGGCGTTTCTGGTTGTCCACGAGGAGGCGATTTTCGGGCATGACGATCATGACGCGGGCGCTTTCGATGCTGTCCACCTGGGAAATGGTGCGGGCGAGTTCGCCCTGGACGGCGCGAAGGTAGTTGGCACGCTGGATGAAGTCGGAAATGCCAAAGTTGGGCTTGTCGAAAATTTCGAATCCAACCCCTTCACCCCGGGGAATGCCTTTGGCGGCGAGTTGCATCCGCATGAGATGAACTTTGTCGGCCGGGACGGAGATCGTGCCGCTGGTGCGGCTGACCTTATAGGGGACTTTGGCGTCGTCGAGGGCGGCGATGACCTTGGCGGCTTCGGCTTCGTCGAGCTTGCCATAGAGCAGCGAGTAATCGGCGCGACTAGACCAGAAGATAAGCCCGCCCAGGCCGAGGAGGACAACGGCGGCGGCCAGCACGAGGCTAAGGCGCTGGTTGACGCCGAGTTGCTTCCAGATGGATTGCAGCTGGCCGCCGACTTGAGAAAGGCTTTCGTTCATGTCGAATTAAAAATTAACAATCAAAAATGAAAAACCGACCTGACATCGCCGCGCACCGGGTGGGTGTGTTGTTAGATTTTGCATTTGAAATTTCTTCCTTCAAACCTGCATCCGCATCAATTCCTGGTACGATTCGAGGAGCTTGTTGCGCACTTCGACCATGAGCTGGAAGGAGACACTGGCTTCCTCCATCGCGATCATGGCTTGGTGCAACGGCACGCCTTGTCCGCTCATCAAGCCGGTTATGGCATCGCTGGCGGCGGCCTGCTTGCCGCTCACGTCCGCGACCATATGGTCCAGCGTATTTGCGAAAGTGGCCCCGTTCGGGGCGGTGGCGCCGGTGGGCGAAACGGCGTTCGCGGGGGCGAGTTGCCCGAATTCATATTGCGGGATGGCGGAAGGCGTGAGGTTGGGCGCTCCGACCGCGCCCGCTCCGCGCAGCATTTCCGGTCCAACCGGCAACCGAATTGCAGAAAGTGGATTCATTCAGGAATTAAAACTCAAAATGCAAAAAAACCAGCCCGGTCGGGCTGATGTTTAATTGGTCATTTTTCATTTTTGATTGCATCGGTCTCAGCGTTTTCCAATTGCGAGCGTTTGCAGCGCCATCGAGCGGGCATTGCGAACAACCGCAAGGTTCGCCTCGAAGGCACGGGAGGAAACAATCATGTCCGCCATTTCCTCGTGAATGCTGATGTTCGGAGTCGCGACCATGCCGTTGGCGTCGGCATCGGGATGGCCGGGGCTGTAAACGAGATTCGGCGCCCTCGAGTCCTTCTCAATCCGCGCCACTTGCACGCTGCTCGACCCGACGCCGGACCCATTCAATGCCTGCTGCTGGTCCAGCATTCTTTCAAACACCACCTGTTGGCGCTGATAGGGTTTGCCGTCCACGTCGTGCGTGGTGTTCGCATTGGCGATATTTTGTGAAATGACCTCCATGCGGATGCGCTCGGCGTTGAGCGCGGAGGAAGTTGCGTTGATGCCGTTTAAAATGTTGATCATAGGTCAGGGCTAGGCGGACCGCCCGGTGATGGCCAATCGCAAGCGCAAGAGCTGTCCCGTGACGAGCTGGGTCTCCAACGTGTGGGCGATCGTATTCTGATTCAGGTTTAACAACTCGGTTTCCAATTGGACGGTATTGCCATCGCGGTTGTTAGCCACCGCTGTGGTGTCCAGCGCGAGCGTTGGCTGGAGGCCTTGAATCCGGGCCGCGTCCTTTGCGCCCATTGCCTGATTCAACTCCGTGGCGAACGATGAATTGACATCCCGGCGCTGGTAATGCGGGGTCTCGAGATTCGCCAGGTTGCTGGCGATGGCCTCGTGCCGGAGCGCTGTGGCGTCGAGCATCTTCTTCACCGCCACGTAGTTTGTCTGGCTGAACAGAGCGTCAATCATACGGTACACCAATCCAACACCCGCCAAGCAGCAGCAGTGCCAGTGAAGAAAAACGGCCAAATCCGGGCATTTTCGGGGCCGGCGGGTAGCAATGGTGGGAAAAAGTTGCCACCCTTCAACACTCTGTCAGGTGAGGAAAGCCCTTCTTTTCCCGGGGGCAGAAGCTTTCGGGAGTGCCTGCGACTGAACCCAGATTGCCAGCCGCCGGCTAAAAAAATCACCCATATGGCTGGCGGACAGCCGCCGACAGCTCGGGGGGAGCTGCGGGGGCGCGACGCAACTTTGGGTCAGGAGTTGTTCTCGACCGTCGTGGCGCTGGCGGCCACACCGTATTCGTTCAGCTTGTTGCGCAGGGTGCGGACGCTGATACCGAGCAATTTGGCCGCGTGGGTACGGTTGCCAGCGGAATGCTCCAAGGCATGGAGAATGTGGCGCTTTTCCAGTTCACCAAGCGACAGTAATTCAGCCGATGGGCCAGTTCCCGCCGGAGCCGTACCGGCTTGAGCGGTCGCCCCGGCGACTTCCGCGGGCGGCGTGCGCCCGGCGACCAAGCCCAAATGGGCCACCTGCAGATCTTCGCCGTCCGCGCACAGGATAACCGCGCGTTCCATGGCGTTCTGCAATTCGCGGACGTTGCCAGGCCAATCATGCCGTTGCAGGGCGGCGAGCCCGGCGACGGAAATGGCACTAACCTTCACGCCGTGTTTCCGGGCGTAGCGATGCATGAATTGCTCGGCGAGAAAAGGGATGTCTTCCTTCCGCTCGCGCAAAGGCGCAACGAAGATCGGGACGACATTCAGGCGAAAATACAAATCCTGGCGGAATTCCTTCCGTTCGACGCTTTGTTCGAGATGACGATTGGTGGTAGCAATGACGCGGACGTCCACCTTGATGGTGCGGGAACCACCGACCCGTTCAAGTTCGCGTTCCTGCAGGACGCGGAGGAGTTTGGCCTGAACCTGGGGTGAAATCTCGCTGATTTCGTCGAGGAGAATGGTGCCGCCATGGGCAAGCTCGAAGCGGCCTTCGCGTTTGTTGAGCGCGCCGGTGAAGGCCCCTTTCTCGTGGCCGAAAAATTCGCTTTCGATGAGATTTTCGGGGATGGCGGCGCAATTAACCCGGATGAAGGGGGCGCTGGCGCGCGGGCTCTCGCGGTAAAGGGCGCGGGCGACGAGCTCCTTGCCCGTGCCGCTTTCGCCCTGGATCAGAACCGTGGCCTGGGTGCGGGCGACTTTGCGGACAAGTTGACGCAAGTGCTCCATGGGCTGGCTGCGGCCCAGGAGTTCGTAGCCGCTTTCGTCACTTTCCTCATGGCTGAGAAAGCGGTTCACCTTGACGAGACGGGTGAATTCTTCGGCTTTCCGGAGGGTGACGTCAATCTGCTCGTTGGAGAACGGTTTGATGAGGTAATCGAACGCGCCGTCCCGCATGCAGCTCACGGCGGACTCTACAGAGCCGAAACCGGTCATGACAACGACCAGGGGTTTGACGGGCCGGGCCTGGAGTTGGCGCAGGAGTTCGGTCCCTTCGCCGTCCGGAAGCCGAACATCCACGAACATGAGATCGAAGTTGTCCTTGGCGAGGAACTCCTGGGCGTCGGCGATGGTGCCGGCGGAGGCGACATCGTAACGGCGGTTGCGGAGTTGTTGTTCGAGGTTCTTGCGGACGATCAGGTCGTCCTCAAGAATGATTATTTTTTCGATCGGCATTGCAATCGCACAGACACCCAACCACCCCGGCCGCAGCCGCCGGAACGCGGATCACTGACCCCGGCGGCGATACAAATCCGCGACGTAATGGGGTCGCTGCCGGTTGGCCGGTGGCAGATGGTGCGTGGGCACCAGGCCCTGGCGCAACAGCCCTTGTTCATTTTCCCGATCCAAGACGATGATTTTCATAATCAAGTCCTGATTTTGCCGAAGCAAAGCGTTCACTTCGGGGCACTGGGCGCGTTCGGCCGGATCCACTTTTTGCCAAGTTGTCCGATGCTGGCGGATTTGATTAAGCGATTGATTGAGGCGCGGAAGCAAGTCTTTTTTCGCCTGCAAGGTCTTGAACCCCGGCGGTTTTTCGGTATCGCGCAGGGCCTGGTTTTCCCGTTCCACCAGCGCGAGCACCTCCTGGCAGAGGGCCAGGTGCCGACGGAGGTCCTCGACCATCGCGGCGGCGGCGTTCATGGCGCGGCGAGGGCGACTTTCTCAGGCGGCTCCGCGGCGCGGAGCGGCGCGGTGGCGTTGTCGGCTTGGACGTGCCACTGCAAATGGTCTTTACGCCATTGCGCCATCTCGAGCACGATCGTCAAGCTGGGGCTGCGATTGTCGGCCGGCAGTTCCTTCTGGCGATCCAGAATTCGCCCGTAGGTTTCGGAGGCCTTCTGGGGCTGCTCCAACCGTTCGTAAACCAGCCCCATCTGATACCAGACGGGCAGTTGCCACGCGGCCGAGCGATTCAAGCTGGCCAGGTTGAGATAGATTTCCAAAGCGTTCACGTAGTCGCCTTCTTTATAAAGCTGGTTGGCAATTTCATTGCCCGCGCGCTGCTGCCAGTAAATCCAATTTTCCGGATTCCGGACCGCATTGGTCTGCTGGGACTCCAACAATGCGAGCACTTGTTGCATGGCCTCGCGCATGCGCCCGAGCTTCTTCAATCCGTCCGCCAGCAGGAAGCGAATTTCCGGCAACTCCCCCGCCGCCGGATACCGGGTCACGAACATTTCGGCCTGCACCACAACGTCCGTTTGCCGCCCCAGAGCGGACAACGACCGCACGAGTTTGTAGAGACTCTGCCCTTTATTCAACTGGGAATTATCGAGTTTTAGGAGCCGGTTGAGAAAGTCGGCCGCTTCTTCGAATTTGCCCTGCAAGTAATAGGTATCCGCAATTTCCGTCTGCGCCTGGAGCACCAGCCGCTGGTAGTATTCCAACCGATCCAGCTTCAACCGAAGCGAGGTGGTCATCACGGAATAAAACTTGGCGAGGGCCAGATTCGGCGCCCCCATCTGGCGATAGAGCAATCCCTGCCGGAGCATGACTTCGGCAACGCTGGGATCGTCCGGGAATCGGGTGAGGTACTGGGCAAAAATCTGTTGCGCCCGGGCTAATTGCTCACTCTCTTGTGCCAGTAACGCCAGTTCCAGCAGTGCCGTGCGTTGGAACTCCGGCGGCGCGTCGGAATCCAGCAAGCCGATGAAGGTTTTTTCGGCCCCGGCAATATTCTTGTCGCGTTTCTCCTGCGCGCCCCGGTCGAGTTGGGACTGAAAATCCTGCTGCTTCACGTGACGGGTCTGCGCCGCTGCCTCCTGCAGGTTTGAACTGGCAATCAAACTCGAGCTGTTACGCAAGGCGATGTTGATGTCGGTCGCCGTCGTTGACTGGGTATTACTTGTGCGGTTGTCCTCCAGCCCGGATTCGACGGGGTGCTTCGCTTCGGAGGCAACCGACGCATCATCGTTCGCGAAGGCAGCACAGCACATCGCAGTCATGACCCAGAGTTGAAAGCCAAACGCCGAGGAAACTCCGTTTCCCCGCTTGGCGGTGCGCGACACAAGATTCATGGTTTTGGTCCGGTGTAAGTTGCCGAACTCACCACGGGTTGTCCGGGCTGCGCGGGATTGAAGCCCGGCGGCACAGCCACCACAACTTCGCGTCCCGCACCCGGGCGCGAACCAGTGAAGAACCGTAGAAAGGCCTGTGGCGACAGGAAAGTGTTGTTTTCATTGCTGACGACCGGCATGGGCGAACCTGCCGAAATCGAAGTCTCATCCAACTGATTGGTCGGCGAGGCTGATAATTCGGGGGCCGGAGTCAGGGGCGAAGGCACGAGCATGGCGGAACTGGGTTCGGTAGGTTGGCGGTCCGTGGAAGCGGGAGCTTCTGTGATCACCGGGACAGGATCCTGCATCACCAGCGGCGGCAAAATCACGGGCACGACGGGTCGCAGCGGCTGAAATCGTAAATTGGCCGGGCCAATCCGTGGCAAATAACCAACCGAACCGCCCCAGGCGACTCCCGCCGCAAGCGTTCCGGATAAAATGATTCCAAGGCCGCGCATATCCCTTCAACCGGCAAGCATGTCCGCTGCTTTCATTGTCTGCCTCGTTCATCGGCATTTACCGGGTCGAACTTGAGCGGCGACGCATGGCGGCTAATGAAGACCTTAAACCCGGGGTAAACTTTTTCACCGAAGTGACGATAGAGAGGAGCATGGTATTGGCATCTGAGCATCCGGGGGTAGCTTCGCGGCTGGCGGTGTTGCCGGTGGAGCGCGCGGTGATTGACGACCGGGTGAAAGGCTGCGCCCGCCTGCCCTCGCTCCGCAGCATCGACAGCGCATTGCGGGAATTAATGGATAGCGACCGGCGCTATACGCATCAAATCTCCGAGATCATCCGGCGCGATCCCAGCCTGACAGCACGCCTGCTGCGGCTGGTCAATTCGGTCTATTACGGCCTGACCACCCCGATCAACAGCATTGAGGAAGCGGTGTTTTACCTCGGCGTGCGCCAGATCCGGCAACTGGCGATGGTGACGCCGGTCATCGAGGATTTCACGAAGCTGGCGGGCAACACGCCCTTCCCGTGGCGCGAGTTCTGGCAGCATTGCATCGGCGTGGCCATCATGACGCGCGAAGTGATCAGTTGCGTCCATGTGCCGGCGGATGATTCAGACTATGTCGCGGGGTTGGTGCATGACATGGGAAAGATCGTGATGGCGGCGACCTTTCCGGATCATTTTGTTGAAATTCAGCGGCGGGCCGCCTCGGATGGGCGACCGCTTTTGGTGATCGAGTCTGAGGTGTTGGGAATCAATCACGCGGAACTTGGCGCGACTTACCTCAAAAACCACAATCTGCCGGCCATCATGATCGAGGCCGCGCGCTACCATCACGAACCCGAACACGCCAGCCAACAGCGGCAAATCATCGCCGCGGTGCAAATTGCCGACCTGCTCGTGCGCCACGCCGGGGTTGGCAATAGCGGCGATCCCTCGATCATCACCATGGAGACCTGGTCGAACGCCAGCGGTTGGGAAATTCTATTTCCCGGCCGGCGGGATGCGGAGCGCGCCATTGCGCACGCCGCCCTCCGGCGCAGCCTGGATCGCCTCCCTTCCACCCTGAACGGGTTGGTCTGAAAACCTAGCCAACAACTGCGGGGGCGTTGCCCTCATCAAGGCAACGGCGGATCGTGTGCGGGAGGGATACGGCATCGAAAGGTTTGGATAGGAAACAAACGCCAGCCGGTAATTGAACATCGGCCTCGGGCAGGTTGACGGCGCAGTCGCCCATCACAATGGCTTTCAAAGTGGGTTTCCCCGCCCGCAACTGCCTGATGAGTTCATAACCGCTGCGTCCTTCGGGAAGTTCCGTTTCCGTCAATACCAGTCGGATGTCGCTCGCACGGTTTCCCCACACGTCCAATCCTTCAACGGCGGAGGCAGCCTCGAGAATGTGATAGCCAAGCTTTTGGAGGGTCAATCGCGTGAGTTGGCGCAAATCGCGGTCGTTGGACACGATTAACAACGTTTCATTCCCACTGATTACGGCCTCGGCTTTTGGCGCAATGGGCGCAGCGGCCAGCGCCAGATCCCGCCGGGCCGGGAGGTAAATTCGAAAACACGTTCCCTGCCCGACCTGGCTTTCCACTTCCAGCCAGCCCTGATGCTCTTGAATGATGTCCATGGCTCGGGCCAAGCCCAATCCATTTCCTTTGCCCGCTCCCTTGGTGGTGAAGGATGGATCAAAAACGCGAGGGAGCAACTCCGGTGCGATGCCGCAGCCGGTGTCGCGCACGGCCAGCGCCACAAACTCACCCTGCCGCGCGGCTGGCTGACGATGAAGGTAGTCCCCCTCGGCCTGGAAAAGGGCGGACGAGAGCTTCAGGCCCCCGCCCCGCGGCATGGCCTCCCGCGCATTAACGGCCATTGCGAGGATGATCTGTTCCAGCATGGACGGATCGGCAAGGATCAGTGGCAGATTCGGAGCGGCATCCAGATGCAGTTCGACGCCCTCACCAATCATCCGCCGGACCATCTTGGCCAGATTACCGAGCAGGATGGTCAAGTCCACCGCCGTCAGTTGCACTGGCTGCCGACGACTGAAACCACGCAACTGACGCGTCAGGTTGGTTGCCCGATCGGCAGCCGTGATGACCTTCCGCAACACTTCACGCACCGATGGTGGAACGGTTTCGTACACCAGCACCAACTCGGTTTGGCAGCGAATGGCCGTCAGCAAATTGTTGAGATCATGCGCTACGCCATCGGTCAAACGCGCCAGGCTTCCTTGTCTTTGGGCGTCAAGTTCCGCTCGGGCGTTGCTGTCCCGCAGAATCGAAAAGCGATGACTATTTCCATCCAACGCCACGACCGTCGTCATCACCTCCAACCGGATCAACGTACCGTCCTTTCGTTTAGCCACGAAAGCTAATAGCTCCTGTGCCCCCCCCCCGGCTGTGCGTTGGGAGCCCAGTTCGAGCAATTGCAGTTCCGCGGGTGATGTGCCAACAACCGACAGGGGTCGCCCGACCAATTCATTCGCGCTCGCATATCCCAGCAGTCGCAGGCAAGCCTCGTTGACTTCCACGATCTGCCCGTTCGCTACGACCAGGATCCCGTCGCGCGATGTCTTAAGCACCGCGGCAAACCAATCGTTCCCCCGGCACGGCAGATCCTTGGGGATCTCGCTGTGCGGCGAGACGGCAGCGTTAGCAGGACCAGTTTCGGGGATCATTCGGGTTTTCCGTCCGCTTGGTTTTATACGTTGCTTTGGCGAACATCAGCAGCCGAATCTACAAGGAGCGAAATTGCATGGCGACAACTTTTGTCGTCCGGTTGGGTGCGACAAACGTTGATTGCCGTTTCTCTCATTGGGAGTTTCTCTAACAACCCGCCCGCGATGGCTCGGTCGGGATGGCCCGAACTCGGGCGCTGAAAGTGGGCGCGTTACTGGAGTGAGCTTCCTGGAGGCGGCCTGACAGGATCGTGCCCCAGAGCCGTTTGAGCTTTGCTTCCCCTGCCGGTTCGCGTATTAATTTGCACCGCTTTTGCGGGATTTAATGAAACCTCAAGTCGAAATCTACGATACGACCCTGCGCGACGGGGCGCAGGGCGAAGGCATCAATTTCTCGGCCGTGGACAAGCTCCGCATTGCGGAAAGGCTCGATGCGTTCGGCGTGCATTACATTGAAGGCGGCTGGCCCGGCAGCAATCCTAAGGACATGGAGTTCTTCCAGCAGGCCGCGCGGCGCAAATGGAGGAACGCCCAAATCGCCGCGTTCAGCATGACCCGCCGCAAAGGCATTCCGGTGGAACAGGACGACCTCATGCGCCTGATCCTCGAAG
>JADLHS010000436.1 GCA_020848635.1 Limisphaerales bacterium | reverse complement strand
TAGGTTTAGGAGGGATTTTGTCTTCATTGCATGTCTGGTTTGTTTGGGGTTGATGTTACGGTGTTGCTTCGGAGATGGGCCTGGTCATCAAAGTTCCGATATGAGTTTAGGTGGTTCGGGAATTTATTCCGGGCCCGCGGCGATACCGATAGGACGATGCAGGCAAATCGGTGATTTTAGACAGAGAACTGAACTCGGATACTGGACTGTCCGGTTTCTCATAGCGGTTTGACATACCATCCTCATCCCAGCAGTTATTTAGTAAGTCGCCGCTGGTTGAGCGTTTCGACTGCCTTGGGGTCGCCCTTGGACTCAGCTTCAAGCAACGCCGCGTTAACGGTCATGGCGGCGCCAGCGACGATCCGGCTTTGGATCTTGGTCAAGTCAGGACGCTGCGCCAAGGCACTGAGCGTCATGGAGGCCTTGGAAAAATCCTTGCTCTGCACCGCGGCAACGGACAAATCGCTCAGTTCCTTGGTTTCCGCGCTGGCGGAAGTAAACGCCTTCCCAAGTTCAGCCGGAATCTGTTCCAGACTGATGGGTGTCGGCGGCTTGACCGTTTCGCCACAGCCCCCCGCCAGGGCCGTCACCAGCAGCAGGACTGAAAACTGAAAACATTTCGAGAGAAAAGTGAAGCGCATGATTCGATAAAATTGTGAAGTGACTGACCGGATATCAAAACTTGGGCATCTCGTCTGGCCGTTCGCCCGTGTACCAGCGGTAGTCATAGCCCACGGTTTCCTTTATGTACTTGATCCTCGACACGTTACCCGTCACCCAAACGGTGTTGCATCCGCGATTGTGCCGCCACCAGCCCTGCCGCATGTCCAATCCGTACTGGACAGCCCAGCCGGAGCCGGCTTTCCAAGAGCCAAGTATTTCAGACTGACCCGGGAATTTGCCCAGACAATCTTCGGACTCAGCAAGTTGCTCAGCCCCATCCTGAGTAAAGATGGTGCTGCTGGGGCTTAAGTAACTGCTTACCTTGAGCGGACCCTTCGGGTTCTTTCCGTATTGCGAAGTCGCGCCGTCGTACGGAAGCAAGAGGTATCTCATCATGGAATAACCGGAGTTGGCCCAAAAATCCACTGGCCAGGATTGCAGGCCATCTTCCCACCAACGATCAACGAATTTCCCGACATTGGGGCAGCCAAATACCTTCCGATTCTTGAAGTAACTGTAATAGCCGAGGGCCCAATAGGCGTTGCCGTCTTCGGGCTTAAGGAGGGGGTCGGATGTCGGGTTCAAGGTCCAGCGCCCCCCGTTAGGGACACTCCCCCCGCCCGTGTTCCAGTAGGTGTTTTGGAAGTCATCAGCATACATCTGCGCAGCCACCTGAATCTGATGAAGGTTATTGCGACAGCCAATGTCCTTGGCTTTGTCCTTGGCCTTGCCCAGCGCTGGAAGCAACATCGCCGCCAGAATGGCAATGATGGCGATCACCACCAGCAGTTCGATCAAGGTAAATGCGCCACGGCCGTGACGGCGACTGCCGGGTTGATTGATTCGGGCTGCACTTAGATCCCAAGACGTGGGTTTTAGATGTTTCATCAACTTAATCTTTATTACGGGGTGGACTTTATCGGAGGATTGAACTGGCTCAAGCAACAATCATGTGACGTGGGCGCATAAACCGTAACCAAATTGTAACAATCAAAACTCTGCACAGGTTTCCCGGCTGGAATCCGGTTTGGTTGTTACAACTAAACGCTTCACAGCGGACAAGTCAATTATTTATTGATTTATTCCTAAATTTATCAAGCCGTCTTCTTGCAGCAGTGCTTCCATGACTGAAAGTTAATGGAGACGGTTCTGAACCAGAGCCAATCCACCTGCCAGCAGCGCCAAGGCAATACCGCTGACTGACCCACACGGCCGTTTTCCCAGATCAAAGATGGAATCGCCGCGATGACACGCGTAATTGTGGCTGGAGGACCCGCTGACCGGCATGCGCATTTGATGCGTAGTCCTTCTCACCATTGGCTGGCAAGCCATGTCCGACCTTCGGTAGTTCTCCCAAATTGTGAAAAGTGGATCGGCTAGGGTTGCGATAGCGCGAAACCAGGCATCTCCGTCAACCTCGCGGCGAACCGCCTTTGTAATGACTGCTTTGCGTTTGGCCGGCTCCTGCATTCCGCATTCAGGAGTCCCCCCTTGCCGAGTCGGGTGTTTGGTCAAGGGGAAAGTCCGTTGGTGAGCAAAGGCGCTGCCGTAATCCGGACAAACCCGTTCGCCCGCTGTGTCGCCTCCGCAACCTGGGCCTTGGTCATTTTCCTTTCCAAGCGCTCGATCATCTCGCTGGCATCCCCAATCCCGTTGTTCGCGGCCAGTCGAAGCCACTTAAAGGCTTCAATCAAGTCGGGCTTCACCCCCATGCCAAGTTCGTAACGCTGACCAAGATTGAACTGAGCCAACGCCTCTCCCCGCTCGGCAGCAAGTTGGTGCCATTTCGCCGCCAACGTCTGGTCTTTCTTAACGGCACGGCCTTCCTCATACAAGCCGGCGAGGCTATACATGGCTCTGACATTGCCATGCCCCGCCGCAGCAAGGTAAAGCCGCAGCGCTTCGGCAGGATTGTTCGTCACGCCCTGACCAATCGTATAAAGCTCTGCGAGTCCTACCATTGATTCGACATGACCTTTAGTCACAGCCATTTGAAACAACGAGGCCGCCTCAGAATAGTTTGGCAGCCCGTATTCACCCTTCACGAGGGACTTGGCCAGCCTGTATACAGCCTCCGAGTCACCTGCTTGCGCTCTCGCTCTGAGGGTGGCCTCATCAACAAGCGGAGCAGCAGACTCGGCGTCAGCCGCTGGATTGCTCACTCTCGTATCGCGTGCATTCCACACCATGACGACGGCGATACCAACAATCACCAAAACCACGATGAGCATTAAAGGTTTTTTCATACAGGAGCTAACAAATCCCCAAGGCGACGACCGCGCATAACCCACCCTGGCAACGTTCATTTGAACTTGCCACAAACTCCAGACTCTTTGCGGGACGACAGGGAAACGATAACAGCCGAACCAACGTGAGTAAACACCCTATTCAAGATAGCAGAAAAGTGTCATGGCGGGCCTGTCCTCGCCAGGAAGCGAGCACCTCCATAGCCGGTAAATCAGACTGCCTACGCGATAATGATGCCGTGCGCAATGGCTTCCCACACGACAAAGCCAAAACTCCCAAGTGGTATTGGCGCACGGCTGACCCGGTCGAGGCTTATCAATCGAACAGCTCAGTTCCTCGGTTCACCTCGGCAGGCCGACGCGTTTGTTCCCATCAAACCGGCCCCGGTCGCCAAGTGAAATGTCAGACAGGTTTGGCTTGCCACAATGTTGATTTGGTGCTTCCGCCAATTCCGCACCCGTCAAGAGATTCTATAGCGAGGCCGGCGCGAACCGGCTGGACAGAGCAACGGCGAGGATGGATACCACGGCGATGCTCGCGATGTTTTTGCGGACGGCTTTATTCATGTGAGGAGGGACGCCCGGAAATGGGCATTCTGGTTGTCGGATAGTGCCGCGTTCAACTGACGCCCCCGGTTTCGCGTTCCGGCGCTTGCGTCGGCCCACAGCCGCCAAGTGAGACGACCTTACACCCTGCCCGGGGTTTGTATCGTGAAGAGTTGAAGGGGGTAAAACGACCAAAAGGAGCGGTTGAATTGTGCGCACAACGGGGTTACTGTGCGCATGATGAAACTGCGAAAGAATCTTTCCCTCGATGCGCGGGCGGTCGCCGCCGGCCAACGGCTGGCGGATGAACACGAAAACGGCAACCTGTCGGCAGTGGTTGAAAAACAACTCCTGGCCCTGGCCCGGGAAGGGGAAGACGAACACTTCTCCCGGCACACCGGAACGCCGGTGGCGCGCCCCGGCGAGGCCCGGTTTGATTACTTGAAAAGGAAACACGCATGAAAGTGCTCATTGATACGAACGTCGTCTTCGATGTTTTCGCCCGGCGGCAGCCGCACTACTCCGCCAGCAACCACATTCTCAAGCTGGCGCGGCGCAAGAAGATCGCCGCCGCCGTTGCCGCCCACACGGTCGCCAACCTTTTTTATTTTTACCAGCGGCCCGCCGTGGCGTTTCTCCGGGAGGACTTGTTGCCGAACGTCGAAGTCGCGGCGGCGGATTCGTTTCTCACGTTGGCGAGTCTGAATTTGGGGATGCCTGATTTGGAGGATGCATTGCAGGTGGGGGCCGCGCTGGACTGGAAAGCCGCCTTCATCATCACCCGGAATGTCCGCCACTTCAAAAAGTCCAACGTCCCGGCGATGACCCCGGTGGAGTGGATCAAGCGGTTTGAACCGGCGCTCTAAAACGTCAGTGCGCCGCGCAGCTCGCCGCCCAGATCGGTGCGGGCGGTAAAATTCAGATTCGATCGCCAAGTGAAAAGCCAGACAGGTTTGGCCTGCCACAATGTTGATTTGGCCCTTACGCCAATTTCGCGCCCGTCAGGAGGTTCTGTAACGAGGCCGGCGCGAACCGGCTGAACAGAGCCACGGCGAGGATGGAAACCACGGCGATGATCGCGATGTTTTTGCGGACTGCTTTATTCATGTGAGGAAGGACGCCCAGAAGCGGGCATTCGGTTGGCGGACAGTGCCGCGTTCAACTGGCGCCCCCGGTTTCGAGTTCCGGCGCTTGCGTCAGCCCACAGCGGCCAAGTGAGACGACCTTACACCCTGCCCTCGGGGTTGTATCGTGAAGAGTTG
>JADLHS010000435.1 GCA_020848635.1 Limisphaerales bacterium | reverse complement strand
TGTGTCTGCTGCCGCTTGTGTTTTTCACCGGTTGTGGCAAAAGCTCAGACCCCGTTGGTGATGGCAGCGCAAAGCAACTCACGGTCGGAGTCGCCTTTGAAACCTTGCAGACGGAATACTGGGTCGCGGGCTTTGAAGCCCTCAAAGCCTAGCTGCAGAAACGCCACATCAAGGTCGTGGAAGCCATCGCCGACGGCGACGCGAACCGCCAGCTTCAGCAGATCCGCACTTTCATTACGCGCAAGGTTGACGGCATCGTGTTGGTGCCCAAGGACGCACAAACCTGCATCCCGGCGATCAAAGCCGCGAACGAGGCCGGTATTCCCATCGTGCTGTTCAACCGGCCGGCCGCCGATGCCCCCGGGGTGAAATCCACCGCCATCGTGGCCGACAACCGCAAACTCACCCGCGAGACGGTGGCGTTCATGACCGAGCAGGCGCGGAAAACCGGGAAGAAACACAAGGCCATGGTCATCATTGGCGATCTCGGCGACATTAATGCGGTCGGACGCAAGGATGGATTCTACGACACAGCGAAGGGACAAGACGCGGTCCTGGAGGTCGTGGCCGAAGTTCCGTCCGAATGGAATCAAGAGAAGGCACGCGCGGGCGTGGTGAACGCGTTGCAAGCCAATCCCGATATTTCCTTCATCTTCTCGTCTTCGGACTTTCTCTTCCCGTCCATTGTTGCGGCGCTCAAGTCGGCCAACAAATACCACAAAATTGGCGAACCCGGCCACGTCTTCCTCGGCGGTTTCGACGGGGATGCGACCGCCTATCAAATGCTGGTTGAGGGTTATCTCGATGCGACCGGGGTGCAGGATGTCTATTTCGAGGCCGAACAATCCGTGCAGGCATTGCTCGACCAAATGGCAAAGAAAGATGTGGCCACCTTGATCCTCGATCCTGGCTTTGTCATCCACCAAGGCAATCTGGCAGAAAAAAAGTCGCGCATGTGGGGCGCCAATGTGAGCAAGAAATAGGGACGCGATGACGGCCGCTGAAACTCCGAACCCGCCAGCCGCGCCCGCCAACGCCTGGCAGTTCGTGCGGCGCGGGTTGCTCTCGGACTATCTGGTGCTCTGGTTGAGCGTGGTTTATTTCGCAGTGCTCGCACCGTTCACACCTGGATTTGCATCGGAATCCAATCTGCAAACCATCCTCGCCTACGCGCTGCCGATTCTGGTCGTCTCCGTCGGGTTGACCCTCGTATTGATCATCGGCGGAATCGATCTCT
This sequence comes from Limisphaerales bacterium, assembly GCA_020848635.1. GTDB lineage: Bacteria > Verrucomicrobiota > Verrucomicrobiia > Limisphaerales > JADLHS01 > JADLHS01. The sequence continues at coordinate 2,745 of JADLHS010000435.1, read as the reverse complement.
CGGTGACATCCATGATTGCGCTGGCCAGCGTCGTCGGTGGAAAAATCATGAGCGCCGACGAAGGCTGGCTCGCCGGCAACGCGCTCGCAATTCCGGTCGGCCTGCTCGCGATGCTCCTGGTGGGCGCGACCCTCGGGGCGGTGAACGGATTCGCCGTCACGGTCTGTCGGATTCCTGCATTCATCGCCACGCTCACGACCATGATGTTCGTCAGCGGTCTGGCGATCTGGTTCACGTTGTCGCGTAAAATCGGCGGGCTGCCGCCCAACTTCTTGTTAATCGGCCAGCAGCTCTGGATCGTGGCGGCGATCACCGGGGTGGCAACCTGGCTCGCTCACAGCGCGCTCGCGCGGACGCTTTACGGCCGCTGGCTTTACGCGATCGGCCATAATACACGGGCCGCCCTGGTCTCGGGTGTCCCCGTCCAACGGGTGATTTTCTTTACCTACGTCGTGTGCGGACTGTTTGCGGGCCTCGCGGCCATCCTGCTCACCGCCGGCTTGGAAACCGGTAATCCCGAAATGGCGCGCGACAACCTGCTCGATATCGTAGGCGCTGTGGTCATCGGCGGCACGAGCCTCTACGGCGGCAAGGGCCGAGTCATCGGCACGGTGTTCGGCGTGCTGTTTCTCGCCCTGGTGGACAACAGCCTCAATCTGCTTGGTTTGCATTTCTACACCATCACGATGATCAAGGGCGGGGTCATCCTGGCGGCGGCGTTGACCGACGCGTTGCGGAACAAGCTGCTGGCAAGCCGATGATCGAGTTCATCAACATCGAGAAAAGCTTCTTCGGCGTAAGAGTGTTGAAGCGCGTGAGCTTTGCCGTGAAACCTGGCCAGACGATCGGCCTCGTCGGCGAAAACGGCGCGGGTAAATCCACGTTGATGAACATTCTGGGCGGCAACCTGCGCCCCGACGCTGGCGAACTGCGTATGAACGGCCAGCCGTACGCGCCGCAATCGCCGCGCGATGCTGAGCGGGCCCGCGTGGCGTTTATCCATCAGGAGTTGAACCTGTTCGCCAACCTCACCATCGCGGAGAACATTTTCATTGGTGGATTTCCCCGGCGCGTCCGGTGGCTGCCGTTCATTGATAGTCGAAAAATGTACGAGCGCACCCGCGAACTGCTGCGGGAAATGAATCTTTCCTACGCCCCGGATACGCCCCTCGAACGACTCTCCGCCGGCGAACGCCAACTGGTCGAAATCGCCAAAGCACTCGCGTTCGAGGCCCGGCTCATCATCTTTGACGAACCGACGACGTCGCTCACCGTGCGCGAAACCGAGCGGCTCTTTGCCATCATGGGACAACTCCGCGAACGCGGCATCTCCATGGTTTACATCTCGCACAGCCTCGGGCACGTGCTGAAGCTTTGTGATGAAGTCGTGGTCTTGCGCGACGGCGCGGTGGTGGGAAACGAACCGGCCTCGCAGTTCACCCTGGAGCGCATGGTGTCATTGATGGTGGGCCGCGCCATCACCCAAATATTTCCGAAGCGCGATACCCAGCCGGCGAGCGAGGTGGCGCTCGATGTTCGCGGCCTTGCGCAGCCCGGGGTCGCGCGGGCCATCACCTTTCAATTGCACTGCGGCGAAATCCTCGGCGTGTCCGGCCTGATGGGCTCGGGCCGCTCGGAACTCGCTCGGATTCTTTTCGGGCTTGACCCGTGCGCCGCTGGTGATGTCCGCTTGAATGGCGAGCTGCTCAACGGCCTGCCGCCCCGGGACCGAATCGCGCGGGGGCTCGCCTTTCTCACCGAGGATCGCCGGGCCGAGGGACTCTGCATGGAAGCCGCCATTGCCGACAACGTAGCGCTCGTCGCGTTGCCGCGCTTCGTTCGCACCTGGGCCCGCTTTGTGAGCACGGCCGATTCCCGCGCCGCGGTCGCCACCATCCGGCAAGCCGTGAAGCTGACCCCTTCCGCCCGGGACGAACAAGCGGTGAAAACTTTGAGCGGCGGCAACCAGCAAAAAGTTGTCCTGGCGAAGTGGCTTTTGAACGAACCCAAAGTGTTCATTCTGGATGAGCCAACGCGGGGTATTGATGTGGGCGCGAAGCACGAAATCTATCGGTTGATCAACGAACTGGCCGCCTGCGGTGCGGCCGTCCTGATGATTTCATCCGAGGTGGAGGAACTCATCGGGATGTGCGACCGGATTCTAGTGATGGGTAGCGGCGAAATTCGCGACACCGTCGAGCCGCACCAATTTGACCGGGAACGGATCCTCCGCGCCGCCATTCACGATGGCGCTCTCTCATGATTAAGTTCGCCCCCACCAAATTGGGATTGCGACTGCTGAATCAGTCGTCGCTGATTCTCTTTGCCGGGGTGTTGCTTCTCTTCGGCTTGTTGTCGCCCGTCTTTTTTCAACCCGCCAATGCCGTCAATATTCTCATTCAAACTTCATCCACCGGCATCCTCGCGGTCGGCATGACCTTCGTGTTGCTGACGGCGGGCGTGGATCTGTCGGTGGGCTCGATCATGTTCGTTGCGGCGGCCGTGGGCGGGAAACTGATGCTCGGCGGTTGGCCCCTGCCTGCGGTTATGTTGGGGATGTTGGGGATCGGCTTGCTGTACGGCGTCTTAAACGCGCTTTTCATCACCCGGCTGGCTATTCTGGCGTTCATCGTCACCCTGGCAACGCGCTATTTCGGACGGGGGCTTGGCCTCAACATCACGGAAACGCGAGCGATGAACCTGCCGGAGGCTTTTTACCAACTGGGCGCCGCGCGGATTATCGGC
>JADLHS010000434.1 GCA_020848635.1 Limisphaerales bacterium | reverse complement strand
TGCATTCGACCATGCGGCCCGCCTCCGGTTCCCTAATTTGATCTGCGCCTTGGTCGTGTGGGATTTCTTTCAAGTTCCCCATGTCCGGCCTTTTTATGTTCGAGGGTTCGGCAGCCAGCGCCGGCGGTGCCCAAGCGGTTACGGTTTTGCTTTCCGGGCAAGCGCGGCGAGCCGCTGGCGAATAATCTCCTGATCGGCATAATCCGGAGCCTCCGCGAGCAATTGCTCGAGGTTTTTGCGGGCGTCTTCATCGCGGCCTTCCGCCATCAACCTTTCACCAAGGGTCAGGCGCAAGCCGAGACGTTGCTGGGGCGACGGAGCGAGCCGGAGCGCACGCTCATAAGCCGCAATCGCGGAAGCGGGTTTGCCTTGCGCGGCGTAAAGGTCGCCCAGCTTCGCGGTCAGGACGGCGCTGGTCCGAGTCGTTGGGGTTTCTTCGAGGGAGAACGCCAGGGCCGCCGGATTCCCACCGCGCGCGAAGCCAAGGTTGACCAGACGCAGGATGGACCATTCGACGAGCGGGCTTTTCCGCTGCTGGAGTACCTCATGGAGGCCCAGCGGAGCTTTTCCAAACGGCCGGTATAACGGATCCCCGACCACAGTGGTTTGCCACGACAGAACCGGCTGGGCGGCGCAGGCCGCTTCGCCGAACGTGAAACCGAAGTAGAGCCAGCGTCCGGCGAAGACGCCGACCTCCGGCGTCCCGCCAAGATACGGTTCGTCCACGCAGCCCATCGTACAGGTCGCGCCCTTGGCGAGCAGCGGGCCGACCCAGTTATGGTTGGTGCTGCGCAACGACGCCGCGCTGAAAGAATGGAGATGATACGCAAATGCTCCCGGCATGAATTCCACCTGCGGCTGTGCGAACGGCCCGGCGACGTTTTCGGTATACCAACCCATGTAAATCGCGATGTGGTCCATCGGGAAACCCGCCGGCCAGACGTTGGGATGCTCGTCCACGATCGTTTCGAAGCCCACCTGGCGCGCGACCTGGGCAGCGCCGCGAAGCCAGTCGTCGCCCGGCTGGTACACCGGGTCGGTGATGTTTCGCAGATCGAAATACGCACGCCCCCACAAGCCATCGGTCTCGGCCTGCAAGGCCTTGTCCACCAGGCCCCGGGCCATTTCGGGCGTGGCGGCATCGAGGCGGGCGACGATCAAAACCCCGTTGGTGGGATTCAGCAAGGCGGCATTCGTAACCCCGAAAAGCGGATTGCCGAAGGGGCCGGCGAGCGGGGGGCTGAGATCCAACCGCGGCAGGCAGGCCAGTTCACTATCCACCGCGGCTTCGTTCCGGCGAAACTCGGGGCGCAGGGTGGCTTCCGCAGTTTCATGTAAATCGCGGTCGCGGAGAATTTTCAGCGGGACGCCGTAGCACAGGACGACATAGCGGATTTTTGACGCCACGACCTTGCGCGCAACCCGCAGGGGCTGGCCGTTCGTGCCGGGCAACTCACCGCTGCCGAGGCGCCACAGTTTCTGGCTGGCCAGCTTTTGGGCGAGGAGAGTTTGCAGATCATCGCGAAACTCGGTGCGCGTCATGGTTTCGCTGAGATTCAGCTTAAAGCCAAACACCTGTTCCTTCGGCACCTGGCGCATGCGGGCGTAATAGGTCGCCAGCGCTTTGGACTCCGGCAGGCGCGCGTTGTAAACGACCACGACCTCCTCGCCACCCGCGAACAGCCTCGGCGGAGCCAGAACGGCCACGGTGGCGGTGAGGAGGAGGAGAAAACGGCACATGGTCCAATCACTCGTCGCCCAGCACCTTTAGCCCGTCCCACGCGAACCATACGCCCGGCGGCAGTTCGGCCTGCGCCACATCATGATCGTAATCGTGCGTTAGATGCGTGAGATAGGTGCGACCGGCGCCGATACGACGGGCGGCGGTGAGCGCTTCGTCGAGACACATGTGGGTGGGATGCGGTGCGTAACGCAGCGCGTCCAAGGCGACAACCTCCACCCCGCGGACCTGCTCGATGACCGCCGCGGGGACCTCCTTGCAATCATTCAGGTAGGCGAGTCGCTTCCGGCCATGCTGGGTAAACAGATACCCGTTGGTGATGAACCGGCCATGGGGCAAGGGCAGGGGAGTGATTTCCAAGTCCCCGAGCCGGAACGGGCTGGCGATGATCCGCGGGTCGGGCATGAAATAGCCCTTTGGCCAAGGACCCGCATGGAAGGCGTAGCGGAAGACGCGGCGCAAATCCGCCATCGTTTCGTCGCCGGCATAGATCGGCAGCGGGGTGCCACCGCGCAAATCACAAAACCGCCGGCAATCATCCAACCCCATGATATGGTCGGCGTGCGAGTGGGTGAAGATCACCGCGTCAACGACGCGGATGTGCTCCCGGAGACACTGCGTGCGGAGGTCGGGCGGCGTATCTACGAGAAAGGATGTGGCGTCGGTCGCGACGTAAAGCGAAGGTCGCGTGCGATGATTTTTCGGATTGGCTAGGAATTCCGGCGGGTAATCCCTGCCGATAATCGGCACGCCTTGCGAGGTGCCGCTACCAAGAAATATGAATGAAAATGCCATAGCCGGATCAGTGGGCGGGACGGTACACAACCCCGCCGCGGCTCGCGAACCTTTTCAATTGCGAAGGAGGTCGCGTTGGCGGCACGCTGTCGCGCATGTACGCATTTGGCCGGAGGACGCGCCGGGCTTTGCTAGCCGGGCTGGGGCTGATGGGAATTCAAGGCCTGGGGGCAATGGCGCCTGTGGGGCTTTATACCGCGTGGGGCATCACGAACCTGATCACCACCAACGCGGTCGCCACCGTGGGATCGATCACCCGGGTTGCCGCGGGCGGGTATCATGCGCTGGCGTTGCGGGCCGATGGCACGGTCTGCGCCTGGGGCGACAACACTTCCGGGCAGACGAATGTTCCCGCCGGAGTGAGCAACCTCCTGGCGATCAGCGCC
>JADLHS010000433.1 GCA_020848635.1 Limisphaerales bacterium | reverse complement strand
CGCGCCAGCGGGCCGGGATCGAACCGGAACACCGATCGCCGATCCAGAAGGCCGCGTGGGCGCTGACCATGAACACCTGGTTCGGTTTGGCGGCGGCCACGGGGTTTCTGATCGCGGTGGCGCTGCCCTTCAAATACCTGCGGCCCCAGGCGCGCGGCATATTGAACGTCGGCAGCGTCATCGCGGCGTTCGCATTTTTCGTAGCGCTGGGCGCTCTCGGATTGCGCCGTCCCGATTTTCGCTGCGTGGTGGTGACGGCGTCCGAAGCGGTGGCGGGTATTTCGCCGGTGACCGAAGCCCAACCTGTATTCAAATCGCGCGCCGGTGAGATCGTGATCATGCAACAAACCCATGGAGCTTTCGCGCTTATCCAGAATCATGCGGGACATGAAGGTTGGGTCAAGGTGGGCGACCTCACCCGCCTCATCTCGGCGTCCGCCAACATTCCCGGGAGCTGAACAGCGGAATGCCAGGGAGCGGGCTTTCAGGGCCGCCGCTCCGCGATGCGCTCCACCTGCTTTACCCACGGTGACAGATCCTGCGCATGGGGTCGCGCTGCTTTGGATTCACACGATCGTGAGTTTTATCTTCCAACCCGGCCCGGGTTTCACTCATCATCGCGCATCATGAAAAACTCACCATTTGTTTCCGGGGGGCGCCGCCCATGCTGGCTGGTGCTCGGCCTCGTTCCATTGCTGTTGCTCTCCGCCTGCAAGCGCGACGAATCCGGCGGCGCACCGGCCAGGCCACGCGTGGCCTTGATCATGAAATCGCTGGCCAATGAATTTTTTCTCACGATGGCCGATGGGGCCCGAAAACATCAGGCCACCCATGCCGCCGATTATGAGCTCATCGTGAACGGCATCAAAAACGAAACCGACCTGGCGGAGCAGGTGGGCCTCGTCGAGCAGATGGTCGCGCAACAGGTCAACATCATTGTCATCGCCCCCGCCGACTCGAAGGCCCTCGTGCCGGTGCTCAAGCGGGCGCAAGCCGCCGGCGTGCGGGTGGTAAACATTGACAACAAGCTCGACGCCGACGCGTTGAAGGAAGCCGGGTTGATCGTGCCGTTCGTCGGCCCGGACAATCGCGCCGGGGCCCGCAGGGTTGGCGAGGCGCTGGCGAAGCAGCTGCCAGCGGGCGCGAAGGTCGCCATCATCGAGGGGCTGACGACCGCATTCAACGGGCAGCAACGCCGCGCGGGCTTCGAAGACGCGATGAAAGCGGCGGGCATGAACATCGTGAGCGTGCAGAGTGGCCAGTGGGAAATTGACAAGGCGAACAACGTGGCCGCGGCGATGCTGAGCGAGCACCCGGACCTGCAGGCGCTCCTCTGCGGCAACGACAGCATGGCGCTCGGAGCCGTGGCGGCGGTGCAAGCGGCGGGCCGCACCGGGAAAGTGCTCGTGTGCGGTTATGACGGCATTGGCGCCATCCGCCCGATGGTCGCCGATGGCCGCGTCACCGCCACCGCGGATCAACACGCGGATCAACTGGCCGTATTCGGGATTGAGGCCGCGCTGAAGATTCTCAAAGGTGAAGCGCCGCCCGCCGACCAGACAACCGTGGTGGATTTGGTGACGAAGTGAATGGCTTTCGTGGGCCAGGAAACGTTTGCCAAGAGCCGTCAACAGCGGCTTGAAGCGGCAATGGCAAACCCCATGCAAAAACTAAAACCGCTTCCGGTTCCGTTCATCGTCCACTGGTGCAGCGCGGTTCTGCTCGTCGCCAGGCTTCACGCGGCGGATGTCGTTCCGGTGACGATGTTGCAAGCCGCAGACGACTTGGAAGTCACGCTGTGGGCTGCTTCTCCGATGCTCAAGAATCCGACCAATCTGGATACGGACAAGGATGGCCGCCTCTGGGTGGCTGAAGGGGTGAACTACCGCAGCCATTACGATCGCCAGCCGGAGGGGGATCGCATCGCCGTGCTGCAGGACACGGATGGCGATGGACAGGCCGACCAGAGCTGGACCTTCGTGCAGGAGCCATTTCTCCGGACCCCGATGGGCATCGCGGTAATTGACAACAAGATTGTGATCTCCATGACCCCCGATCTCATTGTTTATACGGATGTGAATCGCGATTTGAAGTTCGATCTAGCGGTGGACAAGCGCGAGGTGATTCTCACAGGCATCAACGGGCGCAAGCACGATCACAGTCTGCACTCCGTGACGTGTGGCCCGGACGGCCAGTGGTATTGGAATGCCGGCAATTGCGGCGCGGTGTTCACCGACAAGTCCGGCGTGAACTTTCGCATTGGCAGCACCCACGATGAAAGCGACTTCAAGTGGACGCCGCGCGGGATCGCCGGCCAACCGAGCGACGATGGGCATGTTTATGTGGGTGGTTTTGCGGCGCGGATGAATCCCGACGGCTCGGCCGTGCACATCATCGGTTACAACTTCCGCAACAGCTACGAGCAGACCGTTACCTCGTTCGGCGACGTGTTTCAAAACGACAATGATGATCCGCCCGCCTGCCGGACCACCTTCCTGCTGGAGTATGGCAACGCCGGCTATTTTTCCGCTGACGGCAAGCGCTCCTGGTCGGCTGACCGGCGGCCCGGGCAGAGCACGCCGATTGCCGAATGGCGGCAGGAAGATCCGGGCACAATGCCGCCGGGCGATGTTTACGGCGGCGGGGCGCCGACCGGAATCGCGTTCTATGAAGGTGGGGCGCTTGGGGAAAAATATCGCGGGCTGCTGTTAAGTTGTGAACCGGGCCGCAACACCGTCTTTGGTTATTATCCGCAGCCGGCGGGTGCCGGATGGAAACTGGAGCGGTTTAATTTTCTCACGAGCAATCCGGAAGGAAATTACGCGGGCACGGATTTCAAAGGCGGCAAAGTGTCGCCGGAACTCAAGCTGTCGTTCCGCCCGTCGGACGTGGTGGCAGGGGCGGACGGGGCGATTTATGTGTGTGACTGGTTCGATCCCCGCGTCGGCGGCCACAGCGATCTGGACGCGACGTTGTCCGGCGCCGTTTACCGCATCGCGCCAAAGGGCTTCAAACCGAAGATTCCGAAGTTGAATACCGGCACGACCCGCGGGCAGATCGCAGCGCTGAAGAGTCCGGCGGTGAACGTGCGCAACCTCGGCTTTGAAAAACTCCGTGCGCAAGGGCCGAAAGCCGTGTCTGCCGTCGCCAAGTTGCTGAAGGATGAAAACCTCTATGTTCGGGCCCGGGTGGTGTGGTTGTTGTCACAAATGGGCCCGACCGGCATCGCGAAAGTGGAGTCCGGGTTGATGAATCCCGACCCGCAAATGCGCGTCGTGGCATTTCGCGCGTTGCGGCGGCAAAACTGTAAGCTGGACGAACTTTCACGGCGGCTGGCGGTGGATCCTGCGCCCGCAGTTCGCCGGGAGGTTGCATTGGCCCAGCGCGATGTGCCATTCGCCGGGGCGAAGGAGATCTTGTTCAACCTGGCCCGTGGCTACGACGGGGTGGACCGAACCTACCTCGAAGCGTTTGGGACGGGTTGTTCAGGCAAGGAATCCGAGGTGCTCAGTCTCGTGGCCCTGGAATTGGGCTCGGCGGATCCGTTGAAATGGACCGCCAAATTTGCGGGCATCGCGTGGCGCTTGCACCCGCCCCAAAGTGTCGCGGCTTTCAAAGCCCGCGCGCTGGCGCCGGGGCTTTCGCTTGCGGAACGCAAGGCGGCGCTGGTGGCGCTGGGTTATATGCCCGTCCGCGCCGCCGCCGAGGCCGTCGCTGACGTGGCCCGGCAGACCACCGGCGACGTGCACACGGACGCGCTCTGGTGGTTGCTCAACGGGAAGGATCGTCAATGGCAGGGCATGGCGGTGGCGGAGCGGCTCAAGCGTGACGGCCTGTACGATCCCGAAACCATCGTGTTGCAGGCCATCGAAGTCCCGGAACCGCAACCGACCAAGCTGCCGCCGCTCGCGGAATTGCTCAGGCTCAAGGGTGACGCCGTCCGGGGCAAACAGGTGGCCACGGCTTGCCAGACGTGTCACCGGATCGGCGGGGAAGGAACGGATTATGGGCCGGATATTACTTCCTTCGCCAAGATGCAGACCCGCGAAGTCGTCCTGCGTTCGATTGTCAATCCTTCGGCCGACATCGCCAACGGTTTCGATGGCTCGGCCATCAAGCTCAAGGACGGCACGGAAATTCACGGGCTGATTCTCGCGGGCGGCGATCCGGTCATCGTGCGGTCCACCGCTGGGGTCACGCAAACCGTGCCGGCCGCGCGCATCGAGTCCCGTAAGCCGCTGGGACGTTCGCTCATGTTGAGCGCGGGACAACTCGGGCTGGCCCCCCAGGACATCGCCGACGTGCTGGCCTATCTGACCCGGCCATGAATTCGTCCCTCGCATTTTCATCGCATGCATAAAGCCAACTGGATTCGGGAATACCTGGCGCTGGCCGTCATTCTGGTGGCGCTGGTGCTGTTGTTTGGTGCGTTGAGCGGACGGTTTCTCACGCCCGCCACCTTTGGCGCCATAGCGAATCGCATTCCGACGCTGGCGCTTGCCGCCACGGGCATGACGCTGGTGCTCATCGTTGGGGGGATTGATTTGTCCATCGGCTCCGTGCTAGCGCTGGCGGGCGCAGTATTGGGCGTGGCGTTGGTGGACTGGCACTGGCCGTTTGCGGCGTGCGCCAGCCTGGCTGTGGGGGTTGGTCTGGTTGCCGGTCTGGCGAACGGCGCGCTCATCGTCGGCCTCACCGTGCCGCCCTTCATCGTCACGCTCGGCATGATGGAAATGGCGCGTGGCGCCGCGTATCTCGTCACCCATTCGCAAACGAAGTATCTCGGCACGGCGGTCGAGGGCCTGGCGCGTCCGCTGGGGGGCACCGGATTGTCGGGGTCATTTCTGCTCGCGCTGTTGGTGGTGGTGCTGGCGCAGTGGTTGTTGAGCAGCTCTGTGTTGGGGCGCTGGATGTTTGCCACCGGCTCGAATGAAACGGCGACCCGTTATTCCGGCATTGATCCGCGCCCCGTCAAGTTGGCGGCCTACGCGCTGACCGGGGCGGCGGCCGGATTGGGTGCGGTATGTTACGCGGCGCGGCTTGGCGCGTCGGACCCCAACGCGGGGGCGGGCCTCGAACTTTCCGCCATTGCGGCGGCGGTGATTGGCGGGACGAGTTTATTGGGCGGGCGCGGCTCGGTCATCAACACCTTTTTCGGTGTGCTCATCATCGCTACGCTGGAAGCGGGCCTCGCGCAGGTTGGCGCATCTGAGCCGGTAAAACGGCTGGTCACGGGCGCGGTGATCGTCCTCGCCGTTCTCGCCGACGCCTGGCGGCAGCGCGCGGCGGGAAATTCGTTTCTGCTCTGGCAGCGGCTTCTGGGTCGAACAACGGGCCGGCCGGTAAAAACGTAAGTTGGTTCTGACGGGGATGTCCCGGACGCGGCTTTACCCTGACCCGGCATCGGTTAAACCCGTCAAAGGAACCCCGTTTCGCGCTGCCGCCGGACAGGCTATTTCAGCGACGGCTTCTTGGCCCAGGCGTTTAATCCCGCGCGGTTCTCGTGGATTTTCTCAAAGGCGCGGGCGACATCGTCAATGTCAGAGCGCGAGCCGAGGAAGATCCCGTGTTCGAGCCAGATGCATTGCTCGCGACAAATCAGGTCGCTGTTCGGACACTTGGTTTTCTGGTAGTTAAGCTTCGCCGTCGCCTTCGGCAGATATGGACCGAAAGCCTTGTTGCGGAACAGGGGCTGGTGGTGCAGGGACAAGCCGTAACCGCCCGAGCATGGGATGCCCTCGGCTTGCAGTGCCTTGATGACTGCGGCCCGTGGCGTACCAAACTCGTGGCCATCCACCCGCAGCATGAACAGGTGATAGCTGTGCCGGGTGCAATCGGCATCGCGTTTTTGCGGATGCAGGCCGGGCAACTGGGCCAGCCGGGTGGCGAGGTGTTGACCGTTGCGGTTGCGCGTCTTGGTTTGGGTCTCCAAGCGATCGAGCTGGGCGTTGAGCACGGCGCCCTGAAATTCACCCAACCGGTAATTGCCGGAAATGACGTGGTGCTCATACCAAATCCCCGTCGGGATGCGGCCGCAATTGTGAATCGAGCGGCACGCCGCCGCCAACGCATCATCGTTCATGGTCAGGAGGCCGCCCTCGCCCGAAGTGAGGTTCTTGCTGGACTGAAAGGAGAAGGACGCCATGTGGCCAATCGAGCCGGCGGGCTGGTTGCGATAACTCGCTCCGTGCGCGTGGGCCGCATCTTCAATTACCACCAATTTGTGCTTGCGGGCGAGGGTCATGATGGCCCGCATGTCGGCCGGCTGGCCCGCGAAATGAACCGGGATGATGGCGCGGGTGCGCGGCGTGATGGCCGCCGCCACGGCCTTGGGATCCAGGTTGAAAGTATTCAGGTCAATGTCCACGAAAACCGGCACGGCATTGGCCTCGATCACGGCGGAGGCCGTCGAGAAAAAGGTGTAGGTCGGGACAATCACTTCATCCTCCGCGCGAATGCCCGCCGCCAGCAAGGCAATGCGGAGGGAGACCGTTCCGTTCACGACGCCGATGCCGTGCTTACACCCGTGCATCGCGGCGAAGCGGCGTTCAAATTCGGCGACCTCCGGTCCGTTCAGCTTTCCCCATTTGCCACTGTGCAGCGTGCGGAGCAGCCGTTTTTCCTCGGGTTGGCCAAAGATCGGCCAGGCCGTAAAGGGCCGGCTGCGGAGGGGTTTTCCGCCGAAGAGTGCAAGTTTTGATGCAGTCATAGTGTATGGAAAGCTAAGGGATAAAGGCGGACGACTAAAGGCTAAAGCTTCTTGCCCATATAAACACAGCCGTCCTGCCCTTCCCCGACGCGGAGCAATTCCTTGAAGCACAACCGTTGATAAAATCCGAATGCCGGAGCGTTCATCATGCTCACGCCCAAGTGGGCCCCCGGCGAGCCGCGCTGGCGCAGGGCAGCCATGACCATGTCAATCATGCGCCGGCCGTAACCGCGACCTTGCGCCCGTTCCAGCAAATCAATGTGCAAGTGCGACGGATATTCCGCATACGGTTCCGGCATGGTGTAATCCGGACTGTGATACCACGAGTGAACCATTTGCGATCGGGTCCATTGATTCGGGTCGCCCGTTGGCATGGGGAAGCGGGCGCATAAGTCGGGGCGCCATTCCTTTTCGTAGCGGGCGAAGAACGTCTTCGAGTCTAACGCCCCGAGCGCATAGCCGCAGATGCCTTGATCGTCTTCAAGAATGTGACTCAGGTCCGGCTCGTAGGCCAGATACGGGCCCACAAAGAGGCGGCCCAACGCGTCGGGGTCTTCGCGATAAAACGGTTCCCCGTCCTTGCCGAAGTTGCCGGTCTTGAGACAGACATGGTAAGCGCCCGGCTGATCGCCGGGTCGGGCAAGTCGAATAACACAGTCTTTCATTGGGTAATATGGGTTTGACGCCTGGGTTCCGCGGCCCCGGGAAGAGTTACTGGCGCCGGGGCAATGGTGCCGTCGGTTTGTGGAACGAGTAAACGCTGGAGGCGGGCCACCATCCCACCCCGGTAGGTGCCCGGCAGATGCGAATCCGGATGGTAAGCAGCCTTCTGATTTCCGGGCGACGATTTGAACGCGAGGTAACGGTCCAGCAAATCCAACTCCTCACGCAGCTCCCAGACCCGTCGGTTCAGCGCATAAAACAGCGGACGATGGCGCAGCTCCGTCAGCCGGAAGCAGAATTCGCGCAAGCGGGCGATCTGCCGACGAACGGTTGCTGCTTCGTTCCCCCAGTTCGCCGGATTGCGGGCGAGCAATGCGCACACACGTTCAAAGAGCGCTACCGCCTCCGCGCCTTCTTCATGCGGCAGGTAATAGCAATCCCCGAGCAAGATCAAATCCTCCAGCTCCAGGGGCGGACCCGATGTTGCGAAATAGGGCAACCACTCGCACATGGCCGCCCGATAAGCCTGGCGGGAATTCCACGTTCCCGGGCAACGCACGAACTCCGCCAGCGTGCGGATCGCGACGAAGTTCAAGGGAAACTCCGTGTTTGGATTGATCAGCAGCCCACTGACCGCGTTCCGCAATTCCGGCGGCCGGCCGCAGTACGGTCCGCAGAAAAACCGGCGCCCGTCGTAATCGTTGGCGTGCAGGTTGTCCCAGATGAGCGGCTTCCGCCGTAGCACCGTCTGCAGCTCGGCTGCGTGTGCCACGGTGATCTCCCGCGAGATGATTTCCGGTCCCGTCCAGAAAACGTCAATCTCCGGCAGCAGCTCCCGACCGACGGTAGCGAGGTAGCCCTCCCCGCCCAGTTGAGCCTCCGCCATGCGTCCGCAATAGGGTGTGGGACAGAAAAGAAACCGCGCGCCCGGGCAGCGTTCGCGAGTCCAGCGGAACAGCGCATTGACCACCTGACACTGCGCGGAGGCAAACGATCCCCAGCGCTGCCGGTCGGCGGGGTCCATGCGGTCGGGAATGTCATCAAAGAGCAGGGAAAAGTTCTGGCCGCCCAAGGCCAGAATCTGCGCGAAACGCCGCTGGAGACGTTCCAACTCCGCCGCGTTGCTGTAGCGGATGTCCAATCCGGGGCTGAGGGCATAGACGAAGCGGAGGTTGCGCTCCTGGCAGGCGCGAATCAATTGACCAAGGGCTTCGGCTTCGGTGGCGGAGTAAAGTTCACGCCAGATTGCCCGTTGGTTCAAGTCGTCCTTGGGCGCATAGAAATAGGTGTTCAGACCCCCGCGGGCCATCCAGTCGAACAACTCAAAACGTTCCGCGTGGGTCCAAGGTGGTCCGTAGAAACCTTCGATCACGCCCGCCAGGAAATTGTCTGTCGTGTACGTCGCCATGCGCTCGTCCAGTTGCAAGGCTAGCGGCTGAAGGCGGAAGGCTAAAGTTCAAAGTCAAAAGACCGGGATAAAGCGGTGTCAACCTTTCGCCCGGTTGGGGGTCACGGGTTGGTTGATCCGATATTCCTTTAGCTCAGCGTAGATGGATTGCGCGAGGCCCGATTTCGTGAAGCCAATCGTCTTCGCCCCCTTGATGCCGAAGTGCCGCTCCAGGTCCGCAGGTCCGTAATGTTGCACCACCGGGTAGTGTTTGAAGTCCACCAGGATTTCAGCGCGGACGGCTTCCGAGATGTCCTCGGTGATCAGCACGAAATGCAGCTTGCCCTTGTTGCGGCCCAGCGTGTCGCGGCCAATCATCAGAATCCCCGCGCGCAGGACGAAGGGGAACAAGCGTTCTACCGGTCGGATTGAACCTTCGGTGGCCATTACGCGGCTTTGACCTTCACCTTGTGGCCTTTGACGCTCGCGCGGTTCAACTTGGCGAGAATGGCGTTGGCATGCTCGGCGGCCACATCCACGAACAGGTGGCGCTCGCGCACGTCCACTTTGCCGACGACTTTGCCGGGCAAGCCGGTCTCGCCCGCAATGGTGTTTACGACGTCAAGCGGGGTCACACCCATTTCCTCGCCAAGGTTCATGTGCAGGCGGGTGTATTCGCCGGCGGGCGGGCGGGTCTTCTTGGGGGGGCGAATAAAAGCAGGTTTGGCTTCAACTGGCTCGCGACGTTCCCAAGGCTTGTTGGATTTGCCCGGCAGCTTCGATTCAACCGGCGGGCGAAATTCAGGTTTTACCGAGGCTAGAATCTCCTGGTCGGAATAGCTCTTTTGAACCTCGGGTTTGATGGCAACCGCGGGCGCAATCTTCGCCATCGTCACTTCGACTGAAGGTTTGATCTGCGGCTGAACGGTCTCGGTTTTCGCGGGCTGGGCTGGCACGGTGACTGGCGGCCGGGGAACCGGCGGCTTTTCGGGTCGGACCAATCGGGGGATCGGCGCGGCCATGGGTCGGATCGGACGATCATCCCGACGATCGGCAAAGCGTTGCGGGCGTTCGCTGCTCCCACGGCTTTCGTAGCGGGGCGCGCGCCGATCCTCCTGTCGCTCGCGGGGTGCGGCGCGAAACGGCTCGCGTTGCAGGGGGCGGTCGGTTCGGTCGGGGCGCTCGTATTCCTCGGTTCGCGGCGGGCGCGCCGGAGTTTCTTCGCCGCCCTTCAACAATTGAATCAGCGCGGACACCAAGTCGGTGGAACTAAAACCCTCTTCGAGCAAACGCTCGATGAGATGATCCTGCTTTTGATATTCCCCGCTTTGCAGCGTCGTGCGCAGTTTGCCGAGGAACACGTTCTCCCGCGCTTCGCCGACCTCTGCTTCGGTGGGAATGCGGGCGCGTTGGATTCGGGTGTTGGTATAACGCTCGATGTTGCGGATCTGAAACAGCTCCCGGCCGGACACGAACGTAATCGCGCGACCGGTGCGCCCCGCACGGCCGGTGCGCCCGATGCGGTGCACATAATCCTCGCCGTCGTACGGCAGGTCGTAGTTGAAAACCACCTGGATGTCATCCACGTCAATGCCCCGCGCCGCGATGTCCGTCGCGACGAGAAACTCAAGGCCGGACTTGCGGAATTTGTTCATGACCCGGTCGCGCTGCGCCTGGGTCATGTCGCCATGCAACCGATCCGCCATGTAGCCCTGCGCTTCGAGATGATCCACGAGGTCGTCCACCATGCGTTTGGTGTTGCAGAAGATGATGCCGAGCTTGAGATCATAAATGTCAATGAGCCGCGTCAGCAGTTCAATCTTGTAGCGGCGGTCCACCTCGTAATAAACCTGCTCGACGGTCGGCACGGTCATCGCCTTCTGCTCGACCTTCACGGTTTGCGGATCGCGGGAAAACTTCTCAATCAGGTCGCGAATCGGTCGCGGCATGGTGGCGGAGAAGAACACCGTTTGCCGTTCCTTGGGCACGCCCTTGAGGATGGTTTCGATGTCCTCGCGGAAACCCATGTTGAGCATCACGTCGGCTTCGTCGAGGATGACCATTTTCACGGTTTCGAGGCGGAGTGTGCCGCGGCGCATGTGATCCATCACGCGGCCCGGCGTGCCGATGACGATCTGCGCCCCCTGCTTGAGGCCGTAGAACTGGCGCTCGTAGGATTGGCCGCCATAGATTGGCAACGCATTGATGCCGCGTTTGAACATCGCCAGCTTGTGGACCTCCTCGGATACCTGCACCGCCAGTTCCCGCGTCGGGCAAAGGATGATTACCTGCACCGCGCGCAGATTGGGATCGGTCTTCTCGATGGCGGGAATGGCAAATGCCGCCGTCTTACCCGAGCCGGTCTGCGACTGGCCCACGACATCATGCCCGGCCATCAGCACAGGGATGGCGGCGGCCTGAATGGGCGCGGCCTTTTCGAAGCCGAGTTTATCAATGGCCTTCTGCACTTCGGCGGACAGGCCGAGTTCGGAAAATAGTTTTGGTGTCATGTGGTGTCTTCGCGACTTTTGCATGCTAGCAGGGTTCGGTAGGGAACGAGAGACAATTCTAGGCCCGCGTCCAACGCAGTCCAAATGGGTTTGCTCCATGGGCGAGGGTAAACTTCTCACGCGGCGGCTCCCGGCCTGCGCCACCGCGGGAACCTGCCGCCGGAGCAACCTTGTCCGGCAAAGCGGTCGCAGCGCGGCGTCCCTTCCACCGCTGAATGCCTCACTCATTCAAGACCGGCCCTCCACCATTTACTTCCGGCTTGGTGGCTGCTAAACACTCCGCGTGCTCAGCATCACCGCCATTTGGAATTCCCGGGCTTCAACCAGCCGCCGCCCGCGGACGGTGAAGGGGTGGCGGAGGTTCGATATGGCTGGACGATTGGGGCGCGCCTTGCCTTTGGTTGCCACGCTGATCCTGACGGCTGGCCGTGTCGCCGCGCTGGAAGCCAACAACTTCAGCACGAGCGAGTATTATGCGGGAACGAATTATACCAAGCTCCAGTTTCAACTGTCCGCCGCGCAGGCCCGTTCACTGTCTGGCGACCGGCAGTTGCTCACCAAAGTCAAATTGCTGTCCTTCAAGTTGACCGGCGAGCCTGAGCTCGTCATCGAAGTGCCGGAATGTGTGTATGACCAGAACACCCGTACAGTGGGATCGCCCGGTCCGTTGCAGGTACAATCGGGCGACGGACGATTTCGCATTGCTGGCGATGG
>JADLHS010000432.1 GCA_020848635.1 Limisphaerales bacterium | reverse complement strand
TCCTGCGTGGCGTGACTGTCGGTCTGGACTACATCGTTCGGGGTGGTCGGAACCGTCAGGTATATGCGGAACGGCTTGTGCAAGGCGGTCTGTTCGCCCATTGCCGCAACCCGCTTTACGTCGGCAACTATATGATCCTCGTCGGCGTCGGGATCGCGGCCAACTCGTTGTTGTTCCTGGCGATTGGGCTTCCATTTTTCCTCTTTGCCTATTGGGCCATCATCGCGGCCGAGGAAGCCTTTCTCCGCGGCAAGTTTGGCGAGGAGTTCGTGACATATTGTGCGCAGGTGAACCGGCTGCTCCCAAGTCTTTCCGGCCTGAGCCAGACGCTTGACGGGATGCGCTTCAACTGGCGACGACTTCTCTCGGCTGAGTATGGATCCGCGTACATCTGGATGGCCGCGATCATTCTGGCGAGCCTAAAAAACCTCTGGTTTGGCGGCCAGCGGGATATTCACAATCCGTACGTCTGGATGCTTTGGTTATCGTTGGTTCTGGTATCGGTCGCTTATCTGGTCGCACGTTTCCTCAAGAAATGCGGCCGGCTGGATGACTGACGGCCAGCCCTAAACGTTCGGCTTCTGCGGTTGGGTTGGCTCACCGTTCTTCACGGGGTTGCGGATTGGCTTCTGCCGTTGATCACCGGTCAGTTTGCGCCTGTCCGGCGCCGCGCCGCCTGCCGGTTGCTTACTTTGGCAGCAGCGCGATCAGGTCGTCGTGTGGACGGGCGATGACGTGGGCGGCGATTAGCTTGCCCAGGCCTCCCACCGCCTTGGCCCCCGCGTCCACCGCGGCCGTCACCGCTGCCACGTCGCCACGGACAATGACAGTGACGTAGGCGGCCCCAATCTTCTCTTTGCCGACAAGGGTGACGTTGGCCGCTTTGAGCATGGTGTCGGTGGCTTCCAGGACGGCAGCGAGGCCTTGGGTTTCAATGATGCCGAGGGCTTCTTGTTTCGTGTTCATAGGCTGATTGGCTGGGGCCGGATAATCCGTTTTCAAAAACTGGTCGCGGCCACCGTAGAGCGGATTGGGCGCGTTGGGAAAATCAAGCATTGCCGCCAGCGCCGGTTCCGGACGGGTCAGGCAGCGCACGATGGCCTCGGCCCCCATTGCGGCGACGGTGGTTTCGGCAAAGCTCAAGGCGGCGGCTACGGCGGCAACGTCGCCCTCCAGACGCAACATCAGGTTTTCATTGCCCGTGGTTTCGATGCCGAGCAAGCGAACATTCGCCGCCTTCATCACGCGATCCGCTATCACTGCCGTAAGGCCCAAGGATGGAATTTCCACCAAGCCCAGCGCCAAGCGGTTGGCGCCGGTCGCCGTTGCACTTCCGTCGTTCATTGGGGCGCGCGAAGTTTCTCCATGATTTCGCGGACGAGCGAATCCACTTCAAGCCCTTTCGTCTGATCCGCGTTCCGGGCGTTGGAGATACGCGGGGAGGCTGTTTCTTCCAGCCGGGGGCGGCGACAGGCGGAGGCGGCTTCAGCGAAACCGCAATCGGTGAGGATACAGGCAAGTTTGCCGCGAATTTCCGCCAGGTCGGACTGCTCCTGGGGCGAGAGTAATTGCCGGCTGGTGCCGAGGGTGAAGCCGCGCAAAGACATGCCGGCGCGGAAACCCTCCGGAAAATTGGTGCCGGTCAACATGACGTTGATCAGGTCCAGCAACTTGAACTGGATGCGCCGGGCCTCCGCCAGGTTGCCTGTCATGAATTCGTGATGCAGTTTCATGATGACCTCCGGCACCACGCCGCTGGAGGCAATCGTGCCGCCGTCCGCGCCCATCAAGAGCGCCGGGAACAGAATCTCCTCGCAACCAATCAGGCAGGAAAAGCCGGGGCGCTGCGGTTTGACGGCGTGCAGGGTGTTCAGGAAGCGCGGAAAATCCCGGCTGCTGTCCTTGATGCCGACGATGCGCGGACAGTCCAGGGCCAGTCGCGTAACGACTGGCACGCTGATTTCATTCGAGAACTGCGGAATGTTGTAGAGCACGATGTCAATGGGGGAGCGTTTCGCCAATTCCCGAAAGAAGTGCTCGATACTTTCCTGGCTGACCTTGAAGTAATACGGCCCGGTGACTGATACTGCAGCACAGCCAAGATCGGCGTATGCCCGGCACACTTCGAGGATCAGGTCCATGTTCGGCTCTGCCGCGCCGGCCAGGATCGGCACGCGCCCGCGATTTTCCTCCACGACGATCTGGATGACCCGCTTGCGCTCTTCCAGACTCAGGCGGATGAACTCGCCGGTGCTGCCGTTGGGGTACAGCCCACTCACCCCCTTCTCGATGAGCCAGTTGATCATGCGGCGCAGTTCACCCTCGTTAATTCGGCCATCGTCGAGGAAAGGAACGAGATTGGGAGTGAAGATTCCAGTGAGCATAAACGCGGTTTGAGTTTGGGCCTCCGGAATGCTTTGGCAAGAACGGAATCCATGGCCGGCGGGCTTCCAACGGTTGGCAAAACAGACCAGGCAAGGTCACTTCGGCTGGCTCGAATCCGCTTCTTTCCCCGATGTTTGCTTTTTGATGCCTGCGGGGCCGAAGCGGATCGCAACATAATCTTGGGTTTCCTGCAGCCGAAAGCCCGACTTCTGAATCTCCCTTGCAATCTCCGGCATGTGCGCCGCTCCCCAAGGGATGATGAGGCTGTCCGACTCCGAAAGGCGGGTCCGGATTTCTTCAAGGACGCGCCGATTGCGCTTACGGAGGAGATCGTCAAAGAGTTGCACTTCGAAATGGGGTGGCGAGAATTGCATCACCTGCAGCACCGTCTCAGCTTTCATTCCCTGGGAATGAAGCAGCATGACCAGGTTGAGGAAGCCAATCGTGTTGGGGGAAAACTCGGCGACATCCACGTCCGCGGAAACAATTTCACCCTGGGGCTGAAATTCTTCCTGCTGCTCGGCCACCCCAAGCGTGTCGGCCATTCGTTGGTACGTGATTTTGTTCGTCAGCAGATTCTGGTCATCCGACACGCCCTCCATAAGGACGATGGCGTTAGTTGGAAATGATTGCGCCAATTGCTGGTAGAAATCGGATTCGCCGATGTGCGACATCGGCACCAAGTGGATGGTCTTGCCATCGTTGCGAATGTATTTCCGCACCTGAACCGTCAGGCCGTCCCGGCGCAGGGCCAGGAAGCCATCGCTGAAATGATCCACGGCCAGAATTGCACAAACGCCGAGATAGACCACCACGGCCGGAAGCACCAAGACGAGGTTCACCAACAGGAAGCGCGACAGGTGTCGCCAACTGAAATGCTGCATCCCAAGCTGATCCTCGGCCACCAGCGGCCAGCGCAATCGAAATCCATGTTGGGCACGGCAGAGAATGCTCAACCCGAGGATAGCCTCGCAAAATGAAATGCCCCAAGCGGCCCGTTGGAGTTGCCCGAAGGAGTAAATCGCAATGGGAATCAAGACCAACCCGGCGACCGGATTAAAAAGTGCGACGGGCAGAAACAGTCGCTTGGGAACCGCCGGTATCAGCCCCATCAGGCCATAGAGCAGGAGGGTCATCAGCAGTGACACAAAGAATAGAAGTCCGCGAATCAGCGTCAGGAGGTGAATTTCGAAGCCGAGGATCAAGGAGTCATTAGCCAGCGAGACGGCGGCATCGGCGAGGAACAGTCCAAGGCAGAGACTCAACAGGATGGCGAGCATGCGTTCCACGGGCAGGGCCTTGGGATGTGGCTTCGCTTGCAGCAGGGCAGGCGAGTCGCCGTGGGCTGGCGGCTGTATCCCGGATAGCAGCGGGGGTACACTGCCGGTTTGGGGATTAACTTCCAGTGGAGGGATTTCTGGTTCTGGTTGCACTTCAAATCTCGGTTCAAGTCGTGGTCAAGGCGGGCGGCGGGCAGGTCGCCAATTCTACGGCGTTCGTGGCTGGCGGACGCTTCATTGTGTTAGTAAAGCTGGTCAGGAAATCAAACATCGCCGCAAGGGAAGCAACGGGGTCAATCGCCGTCAACGGGTATTCGCCCTCCGGGTCCGGATTCATTGTGCCGAGCGGGCCGTTTTTTTGGAGGACAAATGAATTGTCCGGCCCGCCACCATGAACTCGCCTTCTCCCTGATGATGAATCGTGCGCGGATTTTTTCGCGCCGGGTTAATCCATGCGTTAACGACTTCCAGGACAAAGAAGTTGTATTTGGCGACCAGCTTCCCGTCCGTCACCTTGCATTCCAGATTGGCATAGCACTCGGCGATGAGCGGGGCTTGGACGCATTTGGCGGCTACGGGTGTAAGACCAAACACCTTGAACTTGTCCACGCGGCGGCCAGACGTGTTCCCGCAGCCGACCACCGTTGCCGCCAGTTCAGCCGTGGGGATGTTGATCACGCATTCCCGGGTCGCTTTCAGCGTTTCAAACGAGTAATTGCGGTTGCTGACCACGCAACCCACCAGTGGTGGCATGAATTCCATCATCGTGTGCCACGACAGGGTCATGATGTTCGTCCGCCCTCCACGGTTCGTCGTGACCAGCACTACCGGTCCAGCCTCCAGCAGGCGATAGACCTGCGCCAGAGGATATTTTGATTTTATCATTTGAGATGCCTTTGGACCAATTTCACAACTCATTGCGGCTTCCGGGGCCAAGCCCTCATCCCCCCCCAGCTGAAATCGCAGTCAATGTGCGCCGCACGGATCTGCCGCCGCTGGGCGTCGGGGGGCAGATTAAGGTGCGCCCGATATCCGCCTTCGTCGCCAGGCTGGTTTTCCGTAGCGTAAGATGCCGACGTCTTTAGGCAAATCGAAAGGGCGATGATCTTGCGCAACCTTCAGCTGAAATGCTACGAACGCACAGTAATAAAAGGGTTGGGCCACCCCGGGGAATGCAGTCAGATGAGGGTTGCCGGAGGGCGGTGAATGAAGGCTGGCGAAATCAGACCCGCACTGACATTTTGGTTTTGCACCGAATATGAGAAGTCGAGATTTTAAGAGAGCAGCCCGTGCCTGGGGCGCCACCGTGGCCGTGTTAATGGGGATTGTCGACGCGACCAACGCAGTACCGCCGAAGACCGTTCATGTGCTCGACGCCCGCCCTTTGAAGAGTCTGGACCTGAGCCAGCCGGAAAAAGTCGCGGCCGCGTGGGATACAATGCACGCGCTGGCGGCGCTGCAAGGCATCGTCAACCGGGACGCCCCTCGGTTCTATTTGCTTTACTGCGCGGAGTTCGGCGTGGAAACCGATCAGTTCTGGCTCGACTGGTTGCGTGGCGAGGACGGTTGGTTGCGCCAGACCAAGTTCGTTCCGCTCGCCTCCCTCGAGCAGGCCGTGAGCGAATTCCGCAATGAGATCAAGGGGTTGGTGGTTTACGACCCCGCCGTGCCGGCGACGGCGTGTCTTGCTTCCACCGCGGCCGGCTGCGACGACTTGCTCCCCGTGCGCTTTAGCGCGGAAACCAACTCGGTGTTCGCGATGCTTACCGGCCGGCTGGGTCTGCCCGTCCGGCTCTGGCTGGTGAACCCGGACGGCACTTCCAAGTTCACAGGCCGGGGAACGATTCCCGATTCCCGCGAGCCGGCTTCTGGCAGTCCCAAGGTGGATGCCTACCGTTGGGGGATGCGTCACTTCATCAAGTCCGGAAAGTGCGATACGCATTTCGCGGCCTATTACCTCGACGCCTTCTGGTTGCAGCGCCCGCGCAATGGTCCGCCCGACCTGCACACGTTGTCGAACCATGATTTCTTTATCGCCCGGCGGGCGTTCTTTTTCGATCTCTCGCCGTGGGGTGACGAACCACCCGTGGACGATCCGCAGCAGGCTGTGGGGCTGGACAAACAGACGATGCTGCAACTGTTGCGGGCGCTGCACGACCGCGCTCCCAAGAGCATCATCAAGATTGGTGGATTTCCGCCCTGGCCCTACAAATACACCACGCACGGCAGTGCCGGCAAACATGATGGCGTGCCCACGGAATGGGAGTTCACCCGGCTCATCTCGCAGTTCAACGCCTACCACGAAGCCGATGCCGCCGGGCCGGGGGCCATGGCCAATGCGTCGTTCTTTGCGCACTACCCGCTCCAAGACCGCTATCCCCAACCGAATCACAAACCCACACGCAAAGACTGGCAACAAGCGGGCCTCGTCAACGCGGAAGGTAAAGTGACCGCAAAACTGTTCGTGGGGCATTACGTTGGGGATTACGACGCGCCCTCGTGGCTCTACAAGGCCGTGCCAGCGTTCTTTAGCGACCCGCAGCGGGGCCGGGTTCCGTTGGGCTTGGCTTTCGATCCAAATCTGGCCGATCGCGCTCCGCAAGTGCTCGCATATGCGTACCGCCATGCCACCACGAACGACTTCTTCATCGCGGGTGACTCCGGCGCCGGGTATTTGAATCCGCTCGGGTTGACGGTGCGACCGGATTCGCAACTGCCTTCAGGGCTGGAGTTTTGGACCGAACATTGCGTTCGCAACTACCGGCGCTGGGATATGACCATCACCGGTTTTGTTCTTGATGGAGCGAGTGGCGCTTCGACGGAGCGCGAATTCAGGGCGTATCGCCGCTTTAGTCCCGACGGCTGTGGCACTCACTTTGAGAAAGGGCCGCGAATCATCGCCGGCGTGCCAACGTGTCCGGAACGTGACTTGCCGGATTCAGCCGAGGCGGCCGCAGCTGTCATTGCAAAACTGGCGGACAATGTTAAAGCCGACGCTCGCTTCCTTTGGGCGCGCAGCATTCTCAAGCCGCCGTCCTGGTATGCGAAGGTCGGGGAGATTTTGCGGGAGAAACATCCCCAAGCCCCGGTTATCGTTGTGGATCCTTACACTTTCTTCGGGTTGATTCAGCTTCAGTGCGCCGCGGAGTGAGCTTCTTGGTCAACGCGCGTCGAGATTACCCGGCCGGCATTTTATCTTGGCGACCAGATTGGGCTGGCGTTTATGTCCGCGGTGGATCGGCGGATTTATCGCGAAAGTCAACTGCGCCCGGGACAAAAACGGACTCAAGGTTCCCGCACAAGTTCGAGTCCGCTGCGGCTGGTCGTGTTGACCTGATAACCCGCGGGCATTAATAGCTTGTATCGCAGGCGGTCGCCATCCTTGCGCCAGCGCAGTTCCACGCGGCCCTCGGGTGTCGGCAGCGAGCCTTCGCACCAATCCAGCTTCAGGTCCGGAAAGCGCAACTCGACTTCCTTCTTCACCGGGTCCACGCGGGCAAGGCCGAGCACATCGCGGTTCAACACGCGGATGGCGTGCGAGGCGAAGCCATGGTTGCAGCTCGCATAGTCGCCGTCATTTTCCCAGAGCGTGCCGGTCTTGTCCGCCATGTACAGCCAGTAACCGAAAGCTTCATCCGCCACCTGCTGACACAACCCGGCCTGCGACAGCAACTCCAGGCGCAGCACGTTGCCGACAAATTGATTTGCCGGATGCACTTCCGGGAACGCCTTCGTTTCGCGGCGCTGGGGGCCAAAATCGCGGGCCAGCGTCCGCCAGAGCTTGGGATGGGATTCGCGCGTCGCGACGCCGAAATAGAACGCGAAATACTGGCAGACCTCGCTGCGATTACGCGTAGCCTGCAACTTGCCGTCCACGCGCTTGGCGTTGTCCACAAAGAATTCGCCGTCAAACGACTGCTGGCGGATTGTTGCCCGCATTTGCTCCGCTTCGCGCGCCAGCTCCGGCAAATCGTAGAGCCGGGCCACGGCTTCGAGGACCCGGGCGTAGAGCATGCTCGATGGATAATTCACATCCTGCGTGAACTCGTTTGCCTTGGACCACTCGACGAAGACCCAGCTCGGCAGCTTTTCCAGCAGACCGTCAGCGTTGC
>JADLHS010000431.1 GCA_020848635.1 Limisphaerales bacterium | reverse complement strand
GCCCGCTGCGATGTGGATGAGTCAGTTGCATCGTTTTCCATCCCGACAGCGTTTATTACGACCATGATAACCGTGGACCTTGGCAACGTGGCGTCAGCTCCGGGAGCGGGACTACACGGAACTTGGCTTTTGTTGCCCGGTTCTTGGCGCAGCCGGAAGAATCCGCGCGCACGCTGCGCAAACCGCGCTTGTATGTTCGGGACCGCCGGGCATCTTGGGGCTTGGATCGCCGTGACCGCGCGGCCCGGTTGAACCTTGTGATTCCAACAGCAACATCCCAACCCAGCATGAGAAAACCTGCCATCCCTACCCTGACTCGGATCTTCTGCGCCATCGCGATCGGACTGCTGAACCCTGGAATCCTGCCGGCGTTGGCCACGGGACACCGGTTTGCGTGCGCGGATTATCTCCAGGGCAAGGTCTTCATCGTGGCCGCCGACGGCCAGGTGGAGTGGGAGCATCCCGCCGCGAGTTGCAACGACCTGTGGGTGCTGCCGAACGGCAACCTCCTCTTCACGACCGGCCACGGCGTGAAGGAAGTCACCCGGGCGAAGCAGGTCGTGTTCAACTACGAATCGAAGAGCGAGATTTACGCCTGCCAGCGCCTGGCCAACGGGAACACCTTTATCGGCGAGTGCAATGCGGGCCGGTTGCTCGAAGTCGAGCCGTCGGGAAGCATCGCCAAGGAAATCCGGCTGCTTCCGGCCGGCAAGGATGGCGGCCATCTCTACATGCGCAACGCCCGCCGGCTTCCCAACGGCCACTATCTCGTCGCGCACTACGGCGATCAGGCCGTGCGCGAATATGACGCCCAAGGCAAAATGATGCGCGAAATTCCCGCCGCAAGCGGGCCGCACAGTGTCGTCCGGCTGGCGAAGGAGCACACCCTCATCGCGTGCGGCGACATGGTGAAAGACGGCGCCCGCGTGTTCGAGGTGGACGCCGATGGCCGGACGGTTTGGGAAATCACGAGCCGCGATCTGCCGGGCATCAGCTTGAAGTTAATGACCGGCCTGCAGCGGCTGCCCAATGGCAACACCGTGATGTCGAATTGGCAGGGCCACGGGGAATTGGCAAGCGGCCCGCACGTCCTCGAGGTCACGCCTGCAAAACAGGTGGTCTGGACCTTCGCCGATCACCAAACGACGAAAACGGTGTCCAGCCTGCAATTGCTCGATGTGCCGGGCAACGCGACGAAGGACGAAGTCTGGCACTGATCCGGCAGCAATGGAGATCCAGTCGCCAGTGGCTCGGCGAATCAGCAAACTTCCTCGGCAGTTGAAGGTTCGATTCACTGGCTCTCAAACGCGAAAATTCGCTTCCAGTCGTCCTTCGTGCCGCTGACCGTCCACCGCTTCGGCCTGGCCTCGGCGGGCAGCGCGTCGCTGACGGTGCCAATGGGCGATTCCGCGCCATAACTGGGTTCGATTTGGAACCATCCCGCTTGATTGGTGGATTGGAGCCTATTGTGCCGGAATGGTGATCAAGGGCAGTTTCTCGGGGCTGCCGGTTTCGGCCAGCGTGAAGAAAAACATGACGGCGGTGAGCGCCCGTTTGGTTTGCACGTCGGCGTCGTCAATCCAGAACCAGTGCTCGCGATAATGCACGGCGGCGAAGGCGTCCGGCGGCTTGTCCTTGCCACTGTGAATTCGCACCCGATCGAACCGGCTCTCCGGGGCGGCGTTTTCGAAGGCGGGCAGCGCGCGATGATCCTTCAGGTGCGCCGCCGGCACGTCCAGGTAACTCGCAAAGGCCTGCATGATTTGCAGCATGGAACGGCTGTTCACGGCGAGTTCATTCTCCGCCCCGCGCACCGGCGAATAGGTGAGCAGGTATTTCTGTTGCTCCCCCGGCAGCTTAAGCAAGCGCCGGAGTTCCGCCGCCTTCTCGGCGATGTCGGAAGTGACGTCGTCCCGCCGGAAGAACAGCACCGCCGTCGAGCCTTTGGCCTTGTCCTCCTCCACGCGCATCCCCACCGCGCCAGCCATCTGAACTGTGCGCATCAGTTCCAGCGCGCGGACAAACTCCGGGTCCGCCTCCCGAACCGCGCCGCCGGTGGTGGAGCGGTTGCGCACGCCGTTCAGCGACTCGACGGTCAGTCCCAGGATGAAATCCGCCGGATACCCGGCCTGCAGCATGAAGAAAATATTCTTCGGATCAATTGGCGTGATGAGACCGCGCAGGAACTTCTCTCCGGTCATCGGGACATACGTGATCGTGGGCCGGTCGGTGTAGATGGCTTGCCCGCCGAGCGCCGCGAAGTTGCCTTGAACCGCGTTTTGGGAGGAGAGCGTGCCGTTGACATTGACCCCCGTTTGCATCGAGTACCCGGCGACGATGGACGCCACATCCACGAACACCGGCAGGTCCATGTAACGCAGCTTTACGATGTTGAGGAGGGTCTGCTGTTTCCACGAGTCCGCGATGGCCGTGCTGTAATCGAACCGGTCCACGGCCACGGTTTTGGGACCGAGATGGGTGCAGCCCGTCAAGGCCAGCGCGCCAACGAGCGCGGCGGCGCGGAACGTCTTTGTTATCATGTTTGGTGTTTTATGGTCGGCTCAAGGTTTCAGGTCGATTTGTTTTAGCAGCTTCGCCGCGGTGCCGAACGGGCCGAGCTGGTAAACCGCCGCGCCCGCCGGTGAAAAGGGGAAGTTCGCAAACGGTTCGGCCAGCATGGCGTCCAGGTATGCGACCGGGGCGACCCCGGTGCTGACGTGCGGATTGAAGTTTTCGCCGGACATCTTCGGCACGAATGTGGTCACATATCCGATCAAGGCCGCGTCCAGGGCGGGATCGTCGTGCGGAGCGGTGAACGCGCCGATGGGGCCGGTGGCCTGCATGAACGGCTTCGCGGTGGCGATGATGTCCGCTTGCAGTTTGAGGATTTCCGGAGTCAGCTTCGCGCAAATACCGGCGACGCCCACCGCGCCGCCCGGAGCGTAGTAGTATTTGAAGGCTTCCAGTTTCAGCGCGGTGACATTCGCCGCGGCGAGCACTTTTTCTTCCGCCGCATAAAGTTTCTCCAAGTCCGCCGTGCGGACGAAACACTGGAGCATCGTGATGTGCGGCGTGTGCATCGCGTCGAGCGAAAACCCTTTGGGGAAGACTCCCAGCAGGCGGGCGTTGTTGGCCTCGCACTTCTGGAGCATCGTCGCGTCCGG
>JADLHS010000430.1 GCA_020848635.1 Limisphaerales bacterium | reverse complement strand
CCGACGGCGCTCGCTCAGCGGACATGGCCAAGGCGGTGATTCAACTCGCCTTGCAACACGGCAGTCATCGTTTCGAATGGATGATCACCCGTTTCGACGC
Organism: Limisphaerales bacterium; assembly: GCA_020848635.1. Classification (GTDB taxonomy): domain Bacteria; phylum Verrucomicrobiota; class Verrucomicrobiia; order Limisphaerales; family JADLHS01; genus JADLHS01. The sequence goes on along the minus strand of JADLHS010000430.1, from coordinate 4,539 downwards.
CGCCGAAATTCCGGTCGAAATTGTGCTAACGCTCATCCGGGGTGGCGAACGACCGCTCCTGCTTTCGGTTTCGCGCGACATCACCGAGCGCAAGCGTACCGAGCATGAATTGCGCGACAATCAGCAATTGCTCGTGTCTGTGGCCGACAACATTTCGGAGGCGATCTATCGCACCGACCCCAACCACGGACTGATTTTTGCCAACCGCGCGTATCTCCGGATGTCGGGTTACCGCTCGCTTGAAGAGATGCGACAGGTGCCCCGCGAGCAGCTATACGCCCATCCGGCGGATCGCGTCCGTTTACTGGAACTGATGGCGCGCCATGGCTGCTTTCGGAACGAGGAGATCGAATACCTCCGCCGCGACGGCGCTCCGTGGTGGGGTTTGACGAACAGCATTGCGGTGCGCGATGAAGGCACCGGAAAAGTGCTCTACCACGTCGGCTCGGTCGCCGACATCACGGAGCGCAAGCATGCCGCCGACGAAATCCGGAAGCTCAATGCCTCGCTCGAACAACGCATCGCCGAACGCACGGCGGAGCTTACCACGAGCGAGGCGCGCTTGCGGACGATTGTGGACCATGCGCCCGAGGCCATCGTCGTGTTCGACGGCGACACGGGAAAATTTCTCAGCTCGAATGTGCATGCGCAGATGCTTTACGGCTGCGGACCGGAGGAGTTGACCCAGATCGGTCCGGCGGATGTGAGTCCGGAGTTCCAGCCGGATGGCCGCCGTTCGGCGGACGCGGCGCGGGACTGGATCAATCAGGCCATCGCGGGACAGACGCCCGTTTTTGAGTGGCTGCACCAGCAACGGTCCGGCCGGATCGTTCCGACCGAGGTGCGATTGGTTCGCTTGCCCGCCGGCGGCAAGAATCTGCTGCGGGCCAGCATCATTGATAATACCGAGCACAAACGCGTCGAGGAAGCGCTGCGGCAGCGGAGTCAACAGATCCAAAGACACCGCGACGTCCTTTTGAAACTCGCGCGCGCCGACAAATCCGATTTCGACCGGGCGCTGCGAACCATTACTGCCCGGGCCGCGACCACCATGGAAGTTGCCCGCGTCAGCTATTGGTCACTCCAGGAAAACGATTCCGCGCTTGTATGTGAATTAATGCATCGGCGCCCAAGCGATACCGTGGATGAGGGATTCAAAGGCACGCGCCTGAGCATGGCGGACGCGCCGGCTTATTTTAGCGCATTGGCCCTCAAACGACCCATCGCCGCCGGGGATGTGGTGTCGCATCCGGCGACCGCCGGTCTTGTTGAGAGTTATTTGAAACCCCTGGCTATCACGTCGCTGTTGGACGTTCCGGTTTGGGTGCGCGGCGAGGTAGTTGGCGTCATCTGCCATGAGCACATCGGCCCGGCCCGCGAATGGTCGGCGGAGGAAATTGATTTTGCCTCCTCACTGGCCGCGATGATTTCGCTCGCGCTGGAAGAATCGCACCGGGCGCGTTCGGAGCAGTTGCTGCGTGAGTCCGAGGAGAAGTTCAAGGCGCTGTTCGCCTTGTCGCCGCTCGGCATGGCGCGCGTGAGTTGGGACGGGCGTTTTCTCCAGGTGAACGCCTCTTTCGCCCGGATCATCGGTCGGCAACCGGCTGAGGTGCTGGCGTTGAGTTACTGGGACGTCACGCCGCGCGAATATGAAGCCCAGGAACGGACGGTACTGGCCACGCTGCAGAGAACGGGTCGCTTCGGTCCCTTCGAGAAGGAATACCTCCATCGCGACGGTCGCCGCGTGCCCATCGTCATCAACGGCATGCTGATCCGGACCCCCGGGGGCGACGATGAAATCTGGGGCATCGTGGAGGACATCACGCAACGCCAACTGGCGGAGGCGGCGTTGCGCGAATCCGAGGAGAAATTTCGCGCGCTCTTCCTGGCCTCCAGCCAGGGCATCATGTTGCATGACGAACATCAATACTTGGAGGTGAATCCGGCCATTGTCCAAATCCTTGGCTACAATTCCGCGAGCGAATTGATCGGCCTGCACCCGAGCAAGACCTCCCCGCCGATTCAGCCGAATGGCGAAGTCACCGCCACGCTCGCGCAATCATACATTCAAGAATGCCTCCGCCAGGGCCATGTGCGCTTCGAATGGATGGCGCGGCGCAAGAACGGCGAAGACATTCCAGTTGAAGTCATTCTCACCCGCATTCAATGGGGCGGAAAACAGATCATTCAGGCGGCCGTCAACAACATTGCCCAGCGCAAGCAGGCCGAAGCGGAACTGCTCAAGTCGCTCGCGCGCGAAAAGGAGCTCGGCCAGCTCAAGAGTAATTTCGTTTCGATGGTGTCGCATGAGTTCCGCACTCCGCTGGGGGTCATCATGTCCTCGGCGGAGATTTTGGAGAATTATCTCGACCAACTCGCGCCGGAGGACCGCCGCGAACAACTGCAGTCCATCCAAAAAAACACGCGACGCATGGCGGACTTGATGGAGGAGGTGCTGGTGCTCGGCATGGTGGAGGCTGGCAAACTGGATTTCCAACCTGCGGCGCTGGACTTCGCCGCCTTCTGCCGCCGGCTGGTGGAGGAAACCCAATCGGCGACCAACAACAAATGTCCGGTTCAGGTTTCGCCCCCGGCGACGGTCACCCACGTCCGGGCCGACGAACGTCTGCTGCAGCACATCTTCCTCAATCTGCTCACGAATGCCGTGAAGTATTCGCCGGCCGGGAGCCCGGTGCACTTTACCATCGAGCGGGACGGCGACCATGCCGTGTGCCGCATCCGGGATCATGGCCTGGGAATTCCCGAGGCGGACCTCCCGCGCCTGTTCAGTGCATTCCATCGTGGGGCCAACGCCAGCCATGTGCCGGGCACGGGCCTGGGCTTGACGATTGTGAAACGCTGCGTTGAATTGCATCGCGGCCGAATCACCGTCAAAAGCGCGCTGGGTTACGGCACCACCGTCACCGTCCGGCTGCCATTGTTTGCTGAAAACCACCAACCTGCAAAATGAAAAAGATACTCGTGATCGAAGATGAGCCGGAAATGCGGCGCAATTTGCTGACCATCCTCAAACTGGAAAAATTCCAGCCCGTCGGCGCGGAGAATGGTCGCGCCGGGTTGGCGGCCGTCCAACGCGACAAACCGGATTTGATCCTATGCGATGTGATGATGCCCGAGCTCGACGGCCACGGGGTGCTGGACGCTTTACGCCAGGATGAGGCCACTGCGGCCATCCCGTTCATCTTCCTGACCGCCAAGGGCGAGAAGGATGATTTGCGCAACGGCATGAACCTTGGCGCGGATGATTATCTCACCAAACCGGTGGCGCGGCTGGATTTGCTCGAGGCCATCCAGGCGCGGTTGCTCCGAGCGGAACAACAAACGCAGCGTGAGTTCATGCCCGATTTTTCCTCCTTTGCACCGCTGCTTAAGCTCGGGCTCACGCCCCGCGTCGCCGAGGTGCTGCTCTGGGTCGCGCAGGGCAAGACCAACGGCGATATCGCGTCCATCCTTGGCATCAGCGAATCCACGGTGAAGAAACACATGCTGGAGATTTTCCAAAGCCTCGGGGTGGAAACCCGCAGCGCTGCAGCGCTACGCGCGTTGGAACAGCTCGGCTCCCCGGGTCGCATCGGCTGACCGCGGACTGTTGACTAACCCCGCTTGTGGGGCTTTGGCTGAAGTCGAAATCAGGTGTCTGGTAGTATAACCCAGCGGTCGCAGGTCCTTTGGCAAGCCCGCCACGATTCCGTGGGTTGTTTGACCCCGTCCAGATTTCGTTCCGTCCTATTTCCGTCGGAGGAGGAAGCCTGCCACAACGCCCAAGCCAAACACGACGCCCAAGGACTGATAGGGATACTTGCGAATAACCCGATCCGTGGCGCGCGCGCCGCTCAACGCCTGCTGCTTGATCTGCTCGCCGTGGGCTTTCATCCGCGCCAGAGTGCTCTCCAGCTCGGCCCGGGACGCTTGCGATAAAGTGGCGCCGCTGGTCTGAACCAGCGTTTCGGCATCGCGCACGAGCCCGGACACATCCTCCGCCAATTGCTCCAGCGTCGCATCCTTCCCCGTCAGATTGTCAAAATACACTTCCATAAGTTTTGGTCTCCGCCGCCATCCCGTCGCGTGTGACTTGGCCCATCTTGGCCGCCCGCCTGTCACATCGTTTGGCTGGAGCACCTTCCTGCAAAAGCCGGCGAAAGGCAACCTCGTAACGAACGTTCGCCAAAGCCGGTGGGAGGATTGATCACAAGGGTGGCAGACCGATCTCGGCCATGCCCTGCGCGGAAACCAGTTCGGCTTCGTTCGGCAGGGCGTTGTCGGACGTGGGCAGCGCGAGGTTGATGACGACCTCGAAGCCCGCCTGTTGCCCGCGGCCAAATCGTCCGGCTGCGGCATGCCGCTCGTGGCCAGCCGGTCATCAATGCGCAGGAAATTGCGGATGTGTTTCAACGTGTTCTTGCTGAAGCGTAATCGGTGAGAGACCAAGAGGCAACACGCCCGATTCAAGCCTTAAGGGATTGTTGGTTGCGCGCTCGTCGGACGACCGACAGACACCCGATTTTCCCGTGGCTTCCT